>CAUZVL010000011.1:0-12142 GCA_963583355.1 Candidatus Thalassarchaeaceae archaeon | reverse complement strand
CTCCTCGGCAGAGTTTTGTGCGCCACATGTGCCACAGCCCGGCTTGGCTGCGAATGGCTTGGAGGTTTGCTTTTGAGTCGATTCTTGCGTAGTTGGCGTACCATATGCCATCTCTTCGATCGAAAGTGATTTTTGTTCTTCTTGTGGCGACTCAAAATCGGGGTCGACGATGGTTTCAATACCCGCTTCTATTTCTTGTTCGGCTTTAACATCCTCTACAATACGAATTGGGGCGATTGGGCGTTGAGCGATGACCGGGTCCTCTATTGCTCTGGCTTCTAATTTTGTGGCCTTGACCCGGTCACGAGATGCGGCTTTATCATGGCCTCGTAATTTTCCAATCCAGTCAAGTAAAGAGTCCATCGGAGATTTTTGTCGGACCGCCCCGATGGTAGATTCTATTTTACCCTCATCGAATACATCATCGCCCGTAACTCTTCTTTGTGCTCGTCGAACGTGCTCAGCCTCCGTTAACATCTCGATTTCAACCTCGGTTTCAATCTCCTTTTCCACATCTTTTACCTTTGATAAGTGAGCGACTTGACCCTTTAGATTTGCTTTGGCCTCAGCCGATAATTCAGAATCAAGATGTATCTCTTTTTCCCAAATCCCTTTTTCTTCGGCTTTAAAATGCCCATCAACCGCTTTTACCGCTTTGGTTCGTGACCATTCGTGGTCGCGCAAGGTGCGGGTTTTCTTAAACATGAAAAATCCGATAGCAAATGCTACTATATGGAGTCCAACATCAAGGCTGGTCGAGACTGACATCATCTCACCCAATGGTGTAACGATAATTCTCAAAGTGTTGAGAATTAATGCTGGGACAAAAAATAAAACCAACGAGGTTAACTGCCTTGTCATCTAATCACCAATTTTTCGTCCTTTCTCTTTAGTGATGAAGGTTTGCAGGTCATGACCTATCACTTGGTGCTTTACCTGAGCGAATTAAGCCGTCGAATAGACCGATAGTAAATGCAGTATGGAGAATAATTATGCAGAGCGGTATTCCAATTAGAGCAGTTAAATCACTCTTTCTTTGATTATAAAAGAGACTTGAGAGAATTATGGTTATTCCATATGCTGCCGGTGCCCACCACCACTGTGGTAAAACCGCGATGAGGATTAGGCCAAGCAGGGGCAAGAATTCTCTTGGGTCGGCTCTGGCTGGATGCTTTAGGATGACTTTTGTGCGCCAAAAACCGTAACGATGTGACATTTTCCACCAATTTTTGAGCGTGCTTCGTTTGTGCATATATACGCACGAAACATCCGAACGCCATAATTGCCAGCCAGCTTGAAGCAAACGCATCGATAGATCACTATCTTGACTGGTTATGAAGGAAGAGTTCCACCCACCAATATCCCGTAATGCCTTGACGTTGTGGAGGCAAAATGCTGGAATTTTGGTTCTGTCACGGCCCTTGAATCGGCTAAATTGACCGCCCCCCGAACCAATTGGAGAAGATAATACACTCTCGACCCAACCCGAAACACGATTCAGGTCGACCCCGGACTCGGTCCTACAACCTATAGCGCCGACCTGAGTCCCGAGTTCTTTTTCAAGTTGAATAAGGTCTTCAACTCGCTTTTCAACATGATCAGGATCAACCCATGAATGGCCAATTATTTCCAAACAATGGGTGATATCGTCGCTAATATGTTCCAATGCAAGATTACGAGCTTGAGCCACCCGCTTGCCAGGGTTGTTGATCACTCGGATTTTTTCGCCATAAGTATTGAGGATAATTAATGTCTCATCGGTCGAGCCGCCATCCATTACAAGTATTTCGACCGGGAAGGTCTGGGCGAGGAGGCTGTCGATACATTTTCCAATATGAGATTGCTCATTGAGTGTAGGCACGACCACGCATACCCTCACATCCATAAGGAGCCCTCATTGCTTCTCATTGTCAAGGTTGGCCTATTGTCTTCATGGGTAATGGCTGGTTCGCTCGTAGTATGGAACGGCTGAGGCTGACTGGAATTGACGAGGGATTGACTGTCGTCGTTTCTACAATTGTCACCGGTGCTGACCATCCAGGGTTGGTTATCGATGCGGTCCAAGCCATTTTCCCTGATTTTGCTTGTCCGCTGCCCGATGCACCAGTTTTTCCAAGTGAGGGCAACGAAATAATGGCTGATAACGAAGTGTCGTTGAAATTGTTCTTGGAAAAACTAAACCAACAGAGAATCTTGGACACCTCGCTTGACCACATGAGTGAGCACCTAAATGATGAAGGGACTATTTTTCACATTTCTCGGCAAGCTGCAATTTCTGGGAAAATTGCTTTTCCGCTACCAAAGAATAATTCACTAGGAGGAGTAATTACCGTTGAGATCGGTGGACCTAACCTAAAGGATTGGCTCGAAGCCGCAACTTGGCATGGGGGAAGAGATACAATCCCGAGACATGTAGGTGACGAATATTCGATGCACATATCCGGAGAAGCGTCAACTTGGCATTAATATTCTAAAGCCACTATCGTTATCATTTGACAATTCTAGCTAGGATTGTTGATGCTATTTCTTGATCTGGACCTAACCATTCAACTTCGTCATCTTTTGTACACCAGTGGACCTTGTCGTGATTATTCAACACCATCTTCCCCGAAATTATCGTGCATCGTCGCACATGAAGCCTGACGACGACATCGCCATGGTCGTAAATCCAAATTCCAATTTCTTCCCCAACCTCGACCTCAAGTTCTAACTCCTCCCTGATTTCACGCTTCAAACAAGCGATTGCATCTTCACCGGGTTCAAATTTCCCACCCGGAAACTCCCACCATCCCGCGTGTTTTTCTTTAGGTGCTCTTCTCGCTGCTAAGAATTTGCCATCTCTAATAATTGCGCCTGCGCCCACATCTAGACAAGGCGGACGGAGCATCCGGTCTAAACATTGTAAAACCAAACCGACCGGATTCTCACAATGAGGTGGCAAGTGCAAGAAAAAACAAGGAGTTTCATCTCTTAGGGCGTGCAATGTCCGATGGAGCACTTCATTACAAAGAAATTCTCCTGCGTCCTCACTTACTACCGGCTGCCCAATCATCGTGCTAATATCCCAATCATCAATTCTAATGGTCGAAGACAAATCCCCATCACCAGTAATTAATGAATCTTTAATTTGCCTTCCTGAATTGTCAGCAATTCTAAAGTCCAAAATATCTTTTGCCCTCAACTCAATCCTTGCTGCCTCGGCATTTTCAGCCAGTCCTAAATGAATTATGGCCGCAAAATTCTCATTCTCTAAACGCTGAGCTATTCGCTTGGAACCCGCTAAATCCACGCTGAGTATCTGAGTCTTAATCTGATGGCCCCTAACTTCTAATTCGGCTACTTTAAGTGCTACTTCTTGAGAGATATTAGTCCGATGAACACCGAACGGCTCAAAGCCGGTAACCAGAATCGGTTTGACCATCAACTAAGCCAAAAGCGCCCTTACCATGAGCATTTGCATCGTCAGATTGACAAGTAATCCCATTTTAGCCCCGCATGCATGATGGACGACGATGTTGAGGTCATCGAGGTAAGTTTGCCAACCAAGCAACCTCGATTCGGCTTTTTTGCTGTCATTGGACAAATTTGGCACGAAGTAACTGCTGGAATCGGTATTTGGGGGACTTTTAGGCCGGTTTTCGCAATGATTCTCGCTTTAGTCCCCTTCTTATTCTTAGGCCAACATTTCAATCGCAACCATCGCCGAGCAACCGATTACTTTCTATTACAAATCCCACTATCCTTCACACTGATTCTGTGGGTAGTGCTCTATGTATGGTCGATTTTCGATGCTTGGAAAGAAGCGAGTGTAATTGTCAGCAGGAAATCATGACCAAATCTGGTCTTTTGCTGAAATTGAACCATCAGCTAATCCGTTGAGATCAGCCTTATCGTCCTCATCAAATTCATCTGGTAAATCACCAGAAATAAAATTACCTACATCGCTCGATTCAATTGCCCAATACATGACTGAGCCATCGTTATTGGAATGGCCCTTATTTTCTGAATCCTCATGGTCTCTCGGTGAGGTATAAACCAAATTAACCAATCCTAAGAGATGGCCTAATTCGTGGACGGATACCGACCTCTCGACCTCTTCTGCTGATGGGCGACCGAGGAATCCTTCAGCATCCGCAACTGAATCCTTGAAAATTGCCACCGTTGATGCATCTACAGCAACCCCCAAAACGCTGTCCTTTTCATATGTGCCAGAAGGGAAGAGAAAGTACCATCTCAAAGTATTACCTTGCATTGCATCAGAACCTAAGTCCCATCTTTGGTCTCTCACATCATCTGAAGACCAACTGCCAGAATGGTCAAAATCTACTATTTCTTTCCGAATTCTAATCGTGGATTTATCACATTCTTGGTCTAAACGCTGTTTGAGCAAATCGCTCGCTTCTGGTTCATAACCTTCCTCATAAAGGAATATTAATTCCATGCTGGTAAATTGTGAATCCTGCAAACACGCTAAGGCGAGTCCGCCGGGATTACCTTTTTTTTCCTGAATAAGATCACCGCCTCCAAAGCAACCAGAGAGGGATGCTAGAACTAAGGTAATCGCTAAAAATATCGCTTTCATCTTTTCACCTCAAAAATCCTCGGGAATATCGGTCGGGCTGAATAATTGGCCCGGCCCTTTGACCTGTGAAAGTTGCTCTCGCACCAATTTTTCCCACGACCTCAAAACCAATAAGCCATCGGCAAGAGGGATTTCTTGCTCCTCGATGGTAACTTTTACCAATGTGTCCAAAATATCCATGCGATCATGATCGACCAACGCTAGTGCTTTATCCAATTCGAATTCGACATCAGTCTCGACTGGCTCTATGTCCAGATCCCACGGCTGACTGAGTAATTGAGTCAATGATTCTTGGTTTTCTTGGGCTATTTTTGAGAGTTGAATAACCATTCTATTCGTCCATCTTCCGATGACCAAACTACATTCCAAAACCGGCATCGATAATTGGTTAACCAAATTAACCATCCTTTCTTGAAGGACGACCATGCCCTCGGCTGGATTCATTCAATCAACTCCATTTTTGATTCCAATATCACTATTATGACTTTAAATATTGCTCTCCATAATGCATCCACTGGTCTTCAGTCCAACCATCCGGCAAACCTGATTCAGGAATTGGCGGGCCTTGACCAGAAGATGGTGCATTGGTTGATCTAGCGGTCATATCAGGCACATCTGGAACTGCAGGTACTTCCTTGGAGCCTTCTAAGTCAGCGATTACCTCGCCGGTTTGATCCTCCGGTTCAACTTCTTCTTCACGTTGTAATTTCCTTATTTTAACCATCGCGAAAACCGCATAAGACATCGCTCCAAGAGCGATCAAATACATGATAACTGATAATTGTGATTCTGCGACCTGGTTTGCCAAAGCCACACCGTCACGCTCAACATCATCGGTTAAAATTAGCGGGGAAATTGAGATTCTCTCTTTTTCTACTCCAGAATCTAGCAATAACAGGCGGTGCTCTAGGGTTTGACCGCTCGTACCATCAGCAATTGTTTCAAGGCGTACTTGCCCTTTTTTGCCAGATGACATTTCAATGATCTTCTCATCGAGTGTGTTCCAATCATCGCCGCCAACGCGGCGCTGGAGAACGAAACTTACTTCGCCTGTAGCCCCAGAATTTCTCGACTCTATGGTTAGGCTAACCGCATCTCCTGGTGCTGGTGAAGGGTCCGACCACCACCAAATTGTATCTGCAGCTTTTAGGCTAACATCCGGTCCGGTCAATGCTAGTGGCCAGGATGCAATCGGCATTCCAATTTGATTATTTACAGAATCGTATGGATTACCAGAAGCATCAGAGCCTGTCACCCAAACGTCGATGGTATAAGATGGCAATAACATCGTAGCGCCGCCATCGGTCAAATCAAGATATCCGGTCCAAAAGAATTGGTCCTCAAAGGGAGTTGTCTCTGGTAATGGAGCAGAACCTCTGCTTATTTCGGCTTCACCTGCTCTAACCAGATAGTGTAAGATCGCCGGATTATCAGCGTTGAATCCTTGGTCATCACGGGTTTCCACCATCACTTGAAGGTTTCCGGCTCTTGATATGGGTACATTCTCACCCGCAAGGATTCCGTCAAGAGTGACTGTGTTAATTGTCGGTCTTTCACTATCGACTGCTAATCTTAGACGTGGGTTGAATTCCGATTCATCGGTTGCTAAACCTGGTAAATCTGCTAATTTCGCCCTTAGGTCAAGATGGCCACTTCTAACATCTGGCACCAAGAAATCGATGCTGAAATATCCGCCATCTCGGCTTGAAGTAACCCATTCTTGATCATAATCCCCTAGGACTATATCGAAGGCACCTTGTGGGGCTGGGGTTTCATCCTCGGAAAATAAAACCCGGCCTGAGAAGCGTATCACTTGACCCGCACCAATCAATGTTTCATCAAATTCGGGATTATAGTGATTCGTGCTGTCTCGTAATTCTATCGCCAAAAGGTGGCCTTGTTGGGTGTCGAATCGCAAGTCATTATCGAGTGACCACATATCGTTACCTAGTCCTGCTTTGTGGGTATTACAAGGCACATCCGATTCTAGTCCACATGGTTTATCCTCGATCCAAACCTTTGGAATGAAATAGGATTCACCATTAGTATCCCAAACTTCAGGGAAGTTCCATGTCAACTGGAATTTAATTGAAACTATCATCCGACTATTATTTGTCGGATCTAAGAATATGTTAGAATAGAGATTAGAAACCGCCAAACCGGAACCGCCGCTCTCTAAGTGCAGAGATGGCATACCCTTTGCATCGGATGATAATAGGGCAAATATCGATGTTTCATCATCATCAAAATCACCGGCTAATGCCAATTGAATATATTCTACATCCGACCAGCCATTAATATCTGATATCGTAAAAGTCGCAATGTAAGGAGTTCCTGGGTGGAGTGGAGTTTTATCATCGTGACCTAAGATGGTCGAATTATCAACGTCCATAACCGGCTCGAATTCTTGTCGAATCGAATACCATGAGAGTGAATTATCCCAATCAGGCGGTATTTCACCCGGCTTATCGCCACAATATGGTGGTCCATCTGCACAAACAGGGCCACCACCCATTGCGATTTGGTTATGTTGGGAATCTTCTCCACTGACGTAAAATGCAATTCTATCGCCATGTAATAACATTGAATCATCGATTAAACCATTGAAAATATTCATTCCACCAGCCTTGGTCTCTGGTGTGGTCAGAGATTTTGACCGATACTCATTCTCTTCTGGCAAGCCGTTGAAATTCAAATCTGAACAAGATTCGTGGTCACCTGGTTCACACCCAATCCAATAATGTAAATCGACCACTTGTGGCGGATCAACTGAATCCTGAATAATTAGTTCGACTGATTGACCACCCGGCGCAGGTGCTCCAACATGCATCTGGGAACCACTTAATGGACTTGCGAATAAGACCAAAGGTGAATTCCCATCGAAAATTAATTTGATAGTATTGTACTCTGGATTAGTAAAGGTAGAACTATTGTGTAAATCAACCGCTTGTACATAAAGCACCATTCCACCAGGCGCTGATTCAATCGGCGACTGGAAGGTTATGTTATATTGGCCAAAGGCCGGATTTCCTTCTTGATGGAGAATTGTAGGTTCACCTATTGGGTCACCATCATGAGTAATATTTTGAGCTAAAACCCTTATAGAAAATTCACCGGCCTGTGGTGAAAATACCGAGTTTTCAAAGTGAAGACCGCCTGCTATTGAAAGATTAAAACCACCACGGACCCAATCTCCGGGGTATAATTCCCGTCCGGTCTCTTCCCAAACTCTCATTCCATCCAATTGAATATCATTCTCTACATTCAATTCCAAGGTATCTGTGGTCCAAGATTGTACCTGAACACCAAGGTCGTCATTGGCAGAAACTATCGCTTCCATCTTTCTTTCATCATCCCAAGTCCAATTTACTTCAAGGGGCATTGTGATTGAAACTATTCCTTCATCATCGGTTACTGAAGTACAATTTCCAACATCAAAATTAATTATCCCACTCGCGTTATCCTCGACATTACAAGTATCACCACGGATCCATTTGAAAGCCGGGTTATCGCCATAACTATGGTCGAGACCAATGACTGCTTCAGTAACCCTGTCGACTTCGTCACCATGGCCTACTCTGACTACAAGATTACGATATATTCCATCGGGGGTGATTAGTCCGCCCTCAAGGCTTGCATCGAGTACATGGGTATTCAATCGATATTCAATATCCAATTGAGTTAATTTAATTCGGCCCGGGGTTCGGGCTTTTACCGCAATCGGAATTTCGACTGTGCCTATTCCATTTTCAGGAATATGAGAATTGAAAGCCGCGACCAAGCCTGGCGCCTCCGATACAACAGAACCGACTGGAGAATCATCGGAAGCAACGATATCGGATTCGTTCAAGAAAATGATCGAGCGCCAATCCCAAATGTTGTCATCGCCAATATCTAGAGATGGACCATCAGGGTAGCCTTCTTCGTACCAAAGTGTGAATGTATCGAGTTTAGGGGTTTCGTTTGAATAAGTTGTGGACATTTGAATATTGTATAACATCTCATTTCCACCACCACCACTCGATGGGAAATTGACCTCAACATTATTATCAGCACTTTGCCAACTCGAACCGTTATCGTTAGAAATCATCACTACCAGATCTGTGTTTGGCGGGACATCTGCTACCCATACCGCTCTGGCTTTCCCAACCTCGGTTCCAGTATTCACCACTTGAGAGGTCCAATCTCCTGTGGCTGAATATTCGGTAGTATATTCGAGGTTTACCCACCACGAGACTGCAGAAGACCCAATTAATTGCAATTTCCAAACCAATTCCTTTCCAGGGTTAGCAAAATGAATGGTTTGGTTTTTCTCAACCGCTTCCCAATGGGTTCCATTATCTGAACTGACCCAATAATCGACCCGATCACCTTGACTTAAGGCCGACCAATGATTCCTGACATTTACAGCCAAAACATCATCGGTGGTCGAGATAGTTTCACCGATCCAAGTAGTAGTTCCTGGAGCAGGAGTGGTTTTGTACTCGATTGCAATACCTAATTCACGATAGTAAAGGGTTTTTTGTTGCCAACTTGAATAGCCACAATCTACTGTTAACAACCGGTCACCATCGTAAACCAAACCATTACCCAAAGCTGAGATGTCACGAGTCCCTGACTGAGGTACTAGAGACGCAGAGGACCCAGATATAGCCCAAGCACTTATCTGATCGGTATCTTGGTAGTACGTCCCTTTCATGCACCGCATATAGAACAAATTGTCATGGGCCTCTAAACCTCGGACCATGCTAGTTGATTGCCCACAAGCCGTATTCGATGAACTGCTCGAAGTAAAAGAATACATATCTTGCCCTCGGGTAAATTGCCCATTATCACCAAATTCATAAGAGACAATTCGGCGTTGTTGTCCATGAGCCACCCAAACCTTATCATTCACTCGATCATAACCAATCCCTGTATACTCACCGAATCCAGGCGCTATGTCATACGAATCTAAGCATTTCCAAGTCCAATCATCGCTGATATCGATTTTCAGGACCCGATGGTGTTGGGTCGGTGCTGAAGTTGAATAGAAGTACTTGTAAGTTGAAAAAATCCCATACATAATCTCATCATCGGTTACAGCCCAATCCCTAAACGCGTAAGACTTGTAATAGGTAGAGGCTGGATCTGATGGTAAGGTGCAAGAGCCTTGCTGAAGGTCTACTACAATGTCCTTGCTCATATTATTTGCATTCATTCGCTGAACCACTTTATCAAAAGATGAACCGCTCCAAGTCGACATGAATAATTTATCGTGATTGCGCAAAATCGCTCCTTGTCCTTGAGCCATCAAATTTGTATTGGTAATTTTCACCTGTTCGCTAAATCGAGTTTCTGTCGAATTAGCAGTATGTGGTTGGCGAATTGAAAAACTGCCATTATCAAGCCAAGCAGTTGAGGCTGATTGGATTTCATCGTCCATTTTGTGCTTGGACTCAAGAACTTCTGCTGAATCGAACCCAAGGGTCAACTCTTCAGATCTAGAATCGACATTATTCCCGTTTCCGTCCATCCAATCCTCGTAAGAATCACTGGTAACCTGCGACCAACCAGTCGAACTAGCGCCCGATAGAGTCAACTCTACATCCAAGACCTCTGCGCCTTTGGGTAAAGATACCATTGTGGTTGTATCTGGACCGCCACCTTGGTAAAGGGCAATGTTTTCTACACTACCATCTGAAAAAGAATAAATGTGGCGCGTCGAGCCTGCCGCTTCGGCATTGGAGCCAATAAAATCAGCCATCGGACTCAAAGGCGTTAATATCAAGAGGAGGAAAACCATGATAAATGCAGCACGAGAGGATACCTTCTGTAACATCAATAACACACTCTGGTAATTTGACCAGCCTCAACATCAGCCTTGAACTATCCGGTATGACGTCAATTAATTTCGCTAGGCGGTTTGTCTGGAGTCATAACGAATCGGAGATGAATCGCCTCGCATGCCATCTTCTTCATCATCGATTACCTCAAACCAATCCACAACCCAATCACCATCTGTATCCCAATTGGTAGGGTCGCTTCCTTCGGCGATATGGTCATCGTCTAAATCTAGTAAGTACCAACCTAATTCATGTTCACCAACATTTATTGTCGGGGCACGGTTTGTGTCACCGGTATAGTATAAATCCCAATCATCCGTAATATCTCCAGAGCATAATGTCACATCATCTCCGACGTCGATAACCAAGAAGTCACCATCGTTATCGTCGATGACCAAGACATAGATGTCATCATCTATATTTTTCTTATTCATTTTCAAATAATTGGTACTATCCTCGGTAACCAAACCTAATCCCAAAGTGAAAGCTCTGAATTGCCACCACTCTGTGATTGGTGAACCCTCCCAGGTTTCACCCGAAAAACGAACAGCATCTGGAGAATCTAGGTTAGGATCTGCAATCATGTAAAATTCCATGAAATTAGTGTAAGCAGTATATTCGCAAGTTGCGCCACTACAATCCCAATTACCGTCCATATCGGGGTCGTCGTTTGCATCTGATGAATCTCTTGGGTCAAAGGTTGCCCATGTCAATCCTAAATCTGGTCTTGAGAGTGTACCGCTATTCTGCGATAAAGGCCGGCAGGAGGTAGTATCCGAGGTACAAGGTAAACCCGTACTAGGGTCGACCCATTGTACTTCGATTTCAAGTAATGAACTATAATTATCATTATTCTCATTCCAACCTTTAGAATATTCGAACCAATCCGGCAACATATCACCATCGGTATCATTATCCATCGGATTGGTCCCATACTTGAATACCTCACGCCCATCGGACATATTCCAATCTTGATAATGTGAGATCACAGAACCAGCATTCACATTTGTAATATAAGAAATCGAGTCATTATCAGAATCATTACTATCCGGCATGGTTCCATTCAACCATTCCATCATATTTGTAAAAGGCAAGTCGCCAATTCCGTTCTGAATGACACCACCATCTGCTGTGAATGTACGATCGGTCCAAATTCCTTGGCTTGCAGGTGTGTCGAAAGCGGTTCTACCATACCATCCATCGCTGTCTGGATCATAATCTACATCGTATGGGTTCACAGGATTTGTTGCCCAATGGTTTGTCGTAGTCGCATCCGGTAAGCCATAAATCGAATAGCAAAATTCCCAACCATCTTCCATTCCATCCGAATCGGAATCGCTATGTGTTGGATCTGAAATCCCCAATAATGTTCGGTTAAACGTGTCTGGGTCGGCGATGTTAATCAGATTAACACGATCGGTAGATGCTGTATTCTTGCCATAAAAGTCATTGAATACAGCTAGTCGGGCTTCGCCATTGCTCATCCCATCTTCTTCATATGCCGAAATCGCATCATCACCGAATCCAATCAAGCCTGCATTGGTGGTGAACCTTTGGGAATATTTCCCATAAATTCTCGATTCATATTCTCGTTTATTTGTGAATTGTTCGTCCAAAGAAATATTACCATCTTGATTACAATCATAAGAATCACCATCACTATCCAACCATTGGTCAGAATCGATAAGTGGATTCATCGACCATCGATTCTCCTCCAAATCCCAAGTCGTAAACC
>CAUZVL010000010.1:0-12511 GCA_963583355.1 Candidatus Thalassarchaeaceae archaeon | reverse complement strand
GCTGGTCCTTCATCATCGACAACTACTGGATAGAACACACCATCCGTACAGGTGCCTCCTACATCGAAATCCAGATCTGCAGATGCTAGAACTACCGCACTATCTTCGTTTGAATGGAGGGCGCCGCTTTCATAGAGATCGGCATTGATGTGATAGCAGCCTCCCTGGAGTGAAAAAGGATTCTCGCTTTGGTTATGGTAGCCATCACCATCTGCATCGTAACCACCTTCCCAGTCGATATCCCAGCGCCAATCGATGCCTTCCCACATATCATCAATGCGATAGATCTTGATTACTGCAGTATAATTCACATCCATCTGGAGGCCGTTGACCGCGGTCAAGTATTTGCTATCCCATTCCAACTCTGGGTTCTCGGGAATGCTGACCTTTACCACACCTACGGTGATGGTTTCACCGCCAGCGATAATTTCTTCGTTCACGATTTCAGGCGCGACTACCGGCTCCCAAAGCCAGACCATATTGCTCTCATGCTTACCGGTGTCTTCGCCTACCAGAACCCGGCCGTCATCCAGTACCACAAGATTGTCCGGTCCTGCGAGGTTGTTGACATCGCATTCGTATGTGGCTGAAGATGTGTAAGGGCCACCAGATATCGCCGGTTCAATCCGATTCACATTCCACTCATCATCCAAAGTCAAACGATATACTATCCCACAACGATTCTGAGTGACATCGATGTCGCCTTGTCCATCGCTCATATCGTAACGGACATCAGACATAGCGAGATAGAGGTAATCGGGGGCGTTTGGATTGAACCCAACCCCTTCCATCTTGGTCCATTCATCACTGGCTCCAAGCGCAGCGGCTGCCTTTCGAGATTCGAGAAAGGCCACCCTGTCATCAGCAGCAGATCCAATCGTTCCATCACCATTCAGGTCATCATTCAGGCGTCCTTCTGCCCAATCTGTAATCTCTTCATCGCTGATGTAGGAATTCTGTCCATTGGTGAAGTCGGCTGTAGTAATACCATCATATTCATCGATCCAGGTTTGAATCTCTGAATTTGACGAAGAGGCCATTTCTATCCATTCCACATCAAATCCGGTAGTGGCCGAGTCGCTGCTATCGTCTTGAATGGCTCTTGCTGCAAATAGAGTTCCTGAACTGAGGTCCCCTGCAGTATCGGCGACGAACTTGAACAATACTGTATCGTAGCCGTCGTCGGAGAGGTAAACGGTTTTCTCATCAGGCATCACCTGTGCATTTTCATGCGAGAATCGGCCCATCGCAAAGTGCTTGGTAAAGTCAGGGTCGAAGGTTGCCGAATTCTCGATTTCCATGATATAACCATAATCGTAGGGATTAGGGTAGTAGCCGAGATAATCCTCTAGGCGCTCTTGGTCCTGATGGTAATTGTGAGTCTGGTCATTCCAACTCACTGTATTGGAGAAGTAGAGTTCCTCGGCTAACAGCGGCGTCCCCCACGGGCTCATACTGCCGAAGCAGAAAACCCAACCACCGTTGACACTACCCAGATCCAGCATCATGCCGCCCAACACATTCCATTCGCCAGATGCTGCATTCCATTCGATCTCCATCCGGCTGATCCCTGCAGGTCGTTCTTCCCAGGCGGTGTAGAGGTATCCTTGGGTGCCATCTGGATTGAGAGGTACGAAGGCGTTGTAGTCCGGTTTTTCGCTGGTAAAGAGTTGATTTCCATCATCGGTAGCGTAGATTCCTCCAGCAACTTCACCTCCAGAGAGGGCATCGCCACTTTGCAATAGAACCTGATAATCTCCGTAAGAAGTTCGGATTCCATGCCAGATATCCGATTCGCTACTTGACGATGCTAATTCTGGAACAGAATCCGGAAGGTCATTCCAATCTATTCCATTGATTACCCCGATTGTTGCTTTGTAGTTATCGTCATCGGGGTGCATCGCGTTGACGAAGAAGTTTCCATTAGCGTCGATGTGCATCCCAGTAACTTCAGCACTAGGTGGAAACATCATGATGCGAGTCATCGATTCGGTTAAATTTGTGCTTGAGCCGTCGTGAGAGGTGGACTGCGGGTCAATAAATTGGTCTAAAATTGAGTTTTGCTCATTCTTAGAATCGTTGAATTCGTTCAATCCGCCGGCTTGTGTCATCAATAACATGAGACCTACGAGGACGAGGCTCTTCGGGCAAGCGTGCCTGTACATGGCAGTCATAGTACCCGAGTTTCAACCTACTTCAATAATTATTGCCTTACCAGAACTACTTATTTTGTCAAACACCACTCTACACTGCCTATCCTCTGTAATAGCGGGTATACAAAGGGTCCACCAGATTCAAATGTTCACGCTTTAATTCAGATTTTCACAATTACTACATCAAATACCTTGAAAGCGAATCCCACCGCGAAGGATGGGTATGCGCAAGCGACCACCAATCGTTTTCGTCCACGGAATCAAGGGGGGAAATCTCAGGGGGCCGGATGGCGACCTGCGTTGGATGAGAGTGCGTGACCTCTTCGTAAATCGTGATCGTGGCCTCACATCTCCGTTGAAATGGAAAAACGGGGAACAGGCCCAAGATGGGGTTTACAGCGACGGGCCGCTGCGCGGTGTGTTGTGGAAGCCAATCTATCGCCGTTTCCTCGACGGGATGGAGCGCCTCGGCTGGAATATTTTCAGTTATCGACATGACTGGAGGCGTAGCCAGTCAGAACTTTCCGCTGGATTGATCGAGTTCCTTGGTGAGATCCGTGAGAAGTATGCTGCTCCATTGGTAATTAGCCACAGTAATGGTGGGATGATTGTAGATCTCGCTCTGCGGACCAAAGGAGTAGGTGAGCTTGCCGGCGTGCTCCATGCTGGCGTTCCCTTCGGGGATGGTGTCAGTTTCCTTCCCGACATGACTAATGGAGAGGCAGTCATTCGAAATACCCGTTTGGCCGGACCATTTGTGCATTTGAGTTGGGCATCTCCATGGGCTTATTTTCCTATAGGTGACCAATCTAGACTTCTCGACGAGAATGGCGGGCATGTCCCCCATGACTGGAATGATGTAGTTTCATGGAAGGGGTTAGGGCTTGGGCCATTCTCACTAGATGTCGAACTATCTGAAATACAGATTGAACATCTCCGCTGCGCAATGCAAGCAGCAGCCATAGTCCGCGCTAACATCGAAGCAGGCTGGCCAAATGACCAACCGCGCCCCCCTATAGCAGTGCTACGTAGTCGTTCTCAAGATACGCCTTCCGCTTATCGGCGTAGAGAAGATGGCGTGTGGGAACTCGATTCACCAGTATGCGAAGCCGGTGATGGTCGTGTTCTATTCGATTCTGCAATTCCACCCTTTGATATTGAAGCCGATTATGAAACAAAGTTTGGGCACGGTTCACTACTCGACGATATCCACGTAGTAGATGCAGCATTGGCCAAACTGCTCACTCTTCCTCAGATACCGGCTTCGCTTTGAGGAACATGGCGAAGGTTGCCGCAAGTTCCTCGGCCTCCTCTGTACGAAGGGCTACGGTTTCTACCACGCTCTGAGTGCGCACGGTGAAGAGTGCTACGCCATCTCCCGTATTATGGCCAATGATATCACCTGGGCCGAGTGTTTTGATCACATCGGGCACACCATCACCATCAATATCTCGGCTCACTACTGCCGAGCCGCTTGTAATCAACTGTAACGTATTCCCTACTCTTCCCTGCTCAACAATGGTCTCATCTGATTCGAATCGCATCTTTTTAATCTCAAAGTCATCAAGGTCATCCAGACTGAGGTCGATGATGTCACGACCGAATAATGGAGAGATTATCCAGTCGGAGAGTAGGCGCAACTTGCCTTCGAGGGAAGGGAAGTAGTAGAATAGGAAGATTCGCCATGTCACCCAGGCGGTGAATCCCTTCAGCGGAATGCCCTTTAGTTCAGCACATGCCTTTTGGTTGCCGATAGATACGGCTTGACCGATCCCCTTCAACTTGAATGGCTTTGGTGGTTTGCCCTTCAATTTCCGCAAGATATTTTTCGCTACATGGTCTCCTGCTTTCATCGCCCACCATGCGGTAGGAGGAATGTCTCCGCCGCGCGGATGAGGGATTGCGGCGCAATCTCCAGCGGCGTAGATGTCGGAGCAACCATTCACCAATCCTGAAGAATCTACCGCTAGCCGACCCGATTTTGCTAGCGGCAAGCCACTTTCAAATAGGACAGCTTGAGGTTTTGTCCCAACCGCGCTGATAACCGTCTTAGTATTGATCACTTGACCATCATCTAGAGTCACGGCAGTCGGTGAAACTGCTTTGATACGCCGTTGTGTCATTACCTCGACGCCGGAGCGAGCGAGTTGTTTCTCAGCATAACGTACTAGTTTGGGATATTCCTTTACTTGGTTGGTTTGGACACGAGGCCCATAGAGTTCTGGAAGAATTGACTTGCCTGGATGCACCAGAACAACTCTCACCTCAGAGCGGTCTATCTCGGCGTAATCTCTCTTGGTAATTTTTTCCGCTAGAACTCCCAGTTCGCCAGCGACCTCTGTTCCTGAGAAGCCACCTCCGGCGATGAAGAAGGTTAACATCGCCTTTCTCTCTTCCAAGTCTGAGGTTGAACTTGCCAGCTCAAACATGCGTGGTATATGATTACGTAATTGGAAGCAGTGCTCCCATTCCTTTAATTTGTAACCATGCTGTTCAAGTCCTGGAAATGAGCCTGTATTTTGACGTGTTCCAATGCTGATTATAAGGTCATCATACTCGATATCAGCGGGTAGCCCATCTACCTCGCGTGTGAAATGTATCAATTTGTTTTCCCTGTCAATCCTGTTGATTATTCCTAAAATCACTTTGGCTGGAGCAAAGACACGCCTCGCGGGAGTTAGAATATTCCGAGGTGAAATTTTTCCCGCAATCATCTCGCCAATGAATCCGTGCCAGATGTGAAAATTCTCTTTGGTGACAACAGTCAACTCAATTTTCCCTCGTTTTACCGCACGTCGAAATCTCGAACAAGCGTATAATGCGCAATAGCCCCCCCCTAGGACCACAACCTTTCTGGCCATCATCGGTACCCTGTCAAACTACTCTGAAATGAAGGTTTCTCTTAGTAATAACCACAAGAGATAAAAATACCTCGTGATATTTGCAAATATGTTTAAACAACGCAAGTACGAACTTCTACTATTTCTCACGGGAATTGTATATGTAGCGATATACTGGTTTTTCTTTGACTACCTCGGGGAGGGGACTGGAGTTTCATGGATGGATTCAGCCATAGAGCATAAAGTTCAGTTTATGGGATTTGTTGGATTGTCATTACTCCTTAACGCCTACATTATTTTTTACCATTGGACCCAACCACCGCATCCAAAATACCTCATGCTGCCGAAGCGGAAACTTTCTATTGTGACTCATATCATCGGCGGTACTTCAGAAGTAATCGTTGGTGCATTGGCATGGTATTGCCTATACACTGGTCAAAGTATCCTGCTTGATGGTGCTAGTTGGGCCCTGATAATGGCAGCCTGTGTGATTGTAGCACATGGCCCAACCTCTCTCTTTCAGACACCGGGCGTATTCGGTGCAAAAGGCATCATGGTACCTGCATACATCGGTATTTCGACCCTGCATATTTACTCTGCCGTGCACGTCGCACTAGATCCAACCAGTCTCATATGGGTAGAGCGAACTTGGATTACGCTTCAGGCATACGCGTTCGTACGAATATATGGTCGGGCTCTTTGGGTCAATAAAGCCATTCCAGAGTCCACCTATACTGTAGGAACTATGGCTGGCGGTGCTACAATAATACACTTCGTGGTAGGTCCTGCCGGACTTCTATTATTTTGCGTTGGAATAATTGTGCACATCAAACTGTACAAGTTAATTATGCAACCAACAGAGAACGAATACCGCACATTTATGGAAGAACGTACCCATTCAGCAACGATAAATAACGATGCTCGCGCTTTGTGGTTACAATCCAATACTGAAGAAGATTCATCACAATACAATGAGATCGACGCTGCAAAGGCAGCTTTCAAATCATTAGATCGCGATGAGTCAGGCACCCTTGATGTCGAGGAAATCGAGAGTTTGCTCACCTCATGGCATGCCACACCTCACGTAATGCAAGCTTTTCTTGATCGCTGTGGTGGAAGCGAAGGAATTGATTTCGACACCTTCCGTAAGAGCGTTTGGGCATTAGGAAATGTGGAGTCTCGGGTGATGGCTGTGAAGACCTCTGGCACTATGGACGATGATGATAAAACAAAGGCGCAAAGTATATTCGAATTCCTCGATATCGACAAATCGGGTTATATCGAACTGATGGAGATGGAATTGCTACTTGTCGAGTGGGGTATGACGTCGTACGAAGCTATGGCCTACATGAAACGATTCGGTGGGGAAGACGGGAAGATCTCCTTGGAAGAATTTCACGAACAGATGGCGCCGTTGTGGAAGTTTGCCTACAAGCGGGCGTTTAGAGCCGATGCTGCTCAACCTCTACATTGAACTCACCTTCGAAATTCCACCGGCAGCTCACACGCGGCCACCGCATAGGTACCAATAATATCGGTAATGCTGACGCCGGTACCATGCAACGTCTTAGATGGTGCTTGGTTCTGGCACTTTTACTTCTATTGCCCACAGCACTTGCAGATGGTGATGATGATCATGGTGATGATGACCATGATGATGATGAGCAAAAGATACTTGGTATGGACGGCGAAGATCTAGGTGAACTCGCTAAATCCCTCTTGATAGCAACTATTGTACTCATCGCTTGGAAACCACTACACATATGGTTACAAAAAACTGGACTTAAGAAAAATGCTGAACGTTGGGGAATTAAAGATCTCAAGGCTTCTAAAAAGAAATTATTGAGATTCAATAAATGGATGCTGAGAATACATATCGTTGTTGGTACTGCCGCCACCATAGTGGGTTTCATTCATGGAATCGATTCCCAAATGCCCGATTGGGAAAGTTCTGCTGCATGGGCGGGCTGGCTTGGATTGTTAGCAATGTCAGTTCTTGGAGGGCTGATTATGTGGAAGTGGCCACCAAAAGCAATCAAGAAGAGAGCAAGAGCACTACATACTCAAAGAGCATTGTTAATAATCACAATTATATTGCTCGTCGCTGGCCATGAACTGATGTAATGTTGCTGCTTTTGAGGTTTTAATCCAAATCCTTAGTCCCTGGATTTCAGAAGGTAGTTGGAAGTTCTGCCCTAAATGTAATTCTCAGATTTAGAAAACAAGTTCTTGAGGTTACGAAAATATATGCGCTGATTTGAGGTGAAACTGCTCATTCGATGCTCAATAACTGGGCCCCTTGATCTACTTGCGCCCCTTGCTCATAATGAATTTCTTGAATAATACCGTCTTGATTAGCGACAATTTTGTGTTCCATTTTCATCGCTTCCATTATCATTAGAGCCTGACCTGTCTTTACCTGTTGACCGACTTTTACCAAAACTTCTAGGATTTTACCAGGCATCGGCGAGGTCATTGCTCCTTCTTCCATTCCACCGGTAGCCCCCGGCTCTATCAGCTCGAAACACATGGTATGTCCCAAGATGTGAACCCACCACACATCACCCACTTTTGTTGCATGCGCTTTGTGTTTACGTCCATCGATTTCAAGCCATAAACCCCCTGATAAATCAAGGATCAAACCTTCATAAGAGAACTGAGAACCGTTGCGCTGCGGTTCTATCTCCAAAATTCCATCCTTAGTCTTGAAATCCATCAAGGGAACCTCCGGTTTAGAGTTGCGAACGGTGAAACGTGTTCTGAATATATTGAAGATACCGTTTTTCCGAAAGCTGTGGCTTCACAACTCGAGGCGATCAACAATCCTGCCTTTCTGATAATTTCATTTTGGTCAGGTGACCAACCATCCGGCCACAACCGGTCGATCATATCCGTGGTAGTCCAGCCCTCGACCACATCTTTGTGCTCGCACAATTCCCGCAAAAAGCGGAGATTGGTAATACAGCCCAATACCACGAATTTGTCAAGAGCGCGGGCCATTCGTGCTAACGCCTCCTCTCTCGAGGGTGCCCAAACGATCAGTTTAGCCAGCATAGGGTCGTAATTTGGAGTGACCTCATCACCTTGTCTAACCCCGGTATCAAGGCGAACGCCCGGACCGGTCGGTGGTTTGAAAACCTGCAACTTTCCAATTGCAGGGAGAAAATTATTGCTGGGATCCTCAGCATAAAGACGGACTTCAATCGCATGGCCTCGCATCGAAATAATCGACGGGCAGGACATCGGTTGTCCTGCAGCGATACGCAATTGCTCTTTGACCAAATCTACGCCGGTCACCATCTCGGTAACCGGGTGTTCGACCTGAATTCTGGTATTCATCTCAAGGAAAAAGAATTCACCTTTTGGGGTCAAAAGAAATTCGACCGTTCCCGCTCCTTCGAACGAGACTGCTCGGGCTGCTTCGCAAGCAGCCTCGCCCATCTGCTCGCGCAGTTCAGGATCTAAAGCCACACTCGGGCTTTCTTCGAACACCTTTTGGTGGCGCCGTTGGATCGAACATTCGCGTTCACCCAAATGGATAGTTCGACCGTGCTGGTCGGCTAAAATTTGAATTTCAATATGACGGGAGCCGACCAAAAGGCGCTCGACATATATCCGGTCATCGCCAAATGCATTCAGCGCTTCACGCATCGCGGCCTTGGCTTCGCTTTCGAGGTCTGCAGGATCATGGACCGCTCGCATTCCTTTGCCTCCACCACCAGAAGTCGCTTTGAGCAAAAGTGGGTATCCGACCGATGGTGCGACCGCAAGAACTTGTTCGAGCCCACCATCGACCTCTTCACCGGGAATTACCGGTACCCCGGCTGCTCTCATGGTAATTCGAGCAGTCATCTTATCGCCCATCTGGGTGATGGCTCCAGGGGATGGGCCGATCCAAATTAGGCCTGAATCTATGACCGCTTGAGCGAAATCTGCACGCTCGGATAGGAATCCAAAACCGGGGTGAATCGAATCACAACCATTTTCTTGGGCGATCTCGATAATTTGCTGTTGATTCAGATAGGTTTCTGCTAAGCCTTCTCCGGCCAATTGAATTGAAATGTCAGCCAATTCTGTGAACAGAGTCCCGGCATCATTGGCTGCGAAAATTGCGACCCCTTCGATATTCGCTTCACGGCAAGCGTGTAAAATCCGGCACGCTATCTCACCGCGGTTGGCGACGAGAACACGTTTGAGCACAATGATTCACTCCTCTGGTTTCCAATTTGCTGCTCGCTTTTCCAAAAAGGAGGACAGCCCCTCTTGACCTTCTTCACTCCCTCGCATCTTTGTAGTAAAATCCAGAGTCCAATCTCTAAGGCTTTCATCATTTCCCGACCAACGATCAAATCCGACAGTCAAGCGCTTAGCTGCGCTCACCGCACACGGTCCGGTGGAGAGAACTTCGCCGATCACTTTACTCGCATCGAGTTGGTCGCTGATGGCATCGATCATACCGATTCTTAACGCTTCGTTTACATCCATTCGGCCTGCTAGCATTGCGTGTCGACGGAAATTTGCACTTCCCATCCTTCGATAGACATAGGGGCCGATTACCGCAGGGAGAATTCCTAGTTTTCCTTCGCTCAGGGCGATTTTCACTCCCGATTCACAGATTACATGGTCGAGACAAGCGATCAATCCTGCTCCGCCCCCAAGGGCAACCCCTTGTATCAAACCGATTGTAAAACAAGGATGTGACCAAAGGCCATGGAATAATTTGTCGAGCCGCTTTGAGTCGATGCGGTTTTCCTCCAAGGTATTTGCTCCAGCATCTCTCATCATATTGATATCAGCGCCAGCACAGAAATGTTTGCCTTGGCCGCTCAAAACCAACACTCTCAACAACTGGTTTCCGTCATCATCAAGCAAGCGATTTTGAACACCTACCGAGTTTTGCGCGGTCCAGGTAAAGGTATCGATCAACTCGGTGATCATCTCGATATTCATCGCATTGTATTTGTCTGGTCTAGCCAAGGAGATTCTTGCGATGCAACCATCGATGTCCAATTGAATAAGTGAAGTAGATGGTTGATTGTTCATGTTCAAATCTCCAATTAGTTAATTTAATTTTGCAATTACATTCTAAATACGCCAAATCGTTCATTTGGCAATTTTGCATTTTGACTCGAGCCAATACATAATCCAAGTATATCTCGAGTATCTCTAGGGTCTATTATCCCGTCATCCCACAATCTTGCGGTCGAATAATATGGGCTGCCTTCGGTCTCGTATTTCTCCAATATCGGGCGGCGGAAATCTGCTAACTCTTGGCCGGCCATCGGCTCCAATCCCTCTCGGGCGCGTTGGTCTTGTTTGACCGTGGTCAATACATCTGCAGCTTGAGGCCCACCCATAACCGAGATTCTTGAATTGGGCCACATGAATAAGAATCGAGGATCGAAAGCCCGGCCACACATTCCATAATTTCCCGCACCGTGACTGCCACCGATAATTACGGTGAATTTTGGCACGTTAGCACATGAAACCGCGGTTACAAGTTTCGCTCCATCTTTAGCAATACCACCTGCTTCGTAAGCCTTGCCGACCATGAATCCGGTGATGTTTTGCAAGAATACCAATGGAATTCCTCTTTGACTACAAAGCTCGACAAAGTGAGTTCCTTTGAGCGATGATTCGGAGAACAAGATACCATTATTTGCGATGATGCCGACTTTATAGCCATGGATATGGGCAAAGCCGCAAACCAAAGTTGTGCCATATCTGGCTTTGAATTCGTGGAATCGGCTACCGTCGACAATCCTGGCGATTATCTCCTTGATATCGACTGGAGTTCGGTTATCATCAGGGATCAGTCCAAGCAAATCCTCTATCGGGTGATGGGGATCTTGGGCTTCGGTTTTATCATAAGGTGCCAATTCACGGCTCCCAAGGTTTTCGACCACATTACGAACCATTCGCAAAGCTTCTGTTTCATCCTCGGCAAAATGGTCGGCCACGCCGCTTTGAGAGGTGTGGACTTCGGCCCCGCCGAGTTCCTCGGCTGTTACCTCTTCACCGGTAGCGGCCTTGACCAAAGGTGGGCCGGCGAGGAAAATGGTTCCGTTTCCTTTGACGATGATGCTCTCATCGCTCATCGCAGGCACATAAGCGCCACCGGCGGTACAAGAACCAAGAACGGCCGCAACTTGAGGAATGCCATCGCCAGACATCTTTGCCTGATTTCTAAATATACGGCCAAAATGACCGATGTCGGGAAAGACCTCATCTTGCATCGGTAAAAATGCCCCGCCGGAATCGACAAGATAAATGCATGGCAGATGATTTTCGTGGGCAATCGTTTGGGCTCTGATGTGTTTTTTTACCGTCATCGGATAATATGAACCACCCTTAACCGTAGCATCGTTTGCAACAAATAGACATTCACGGCCATGAACAATTCCGATGCCAGTCACTATCCCGGCCGAATTTGCTCGGCCATCGTATAATTCGAACGCGGCCAGAGGCGAGAGTTCCAAGAACGCGGTACCTGGGTCGATTATCTTTTCAATTCGTTCGCGTGCAAGCATCTTATCCCGGCTGCGATGACGCTCGACATATTTGCCGCCGCCACCATTTGAAACGTGCTCAAGACGTTGGCGAAGAGTGGAAATAAGCGATAGATTATGGTCACGGCGCCTGATGAAATCAGAATCTGCCTTATTGACACTGGTTGCTAAACGGTCCAATTATCTCCCCTCCGATTATAGCGAATGGGGGGTTTGTCTTCAATCAACCGCTCAAACCCCAAGTACCAAGCGACCTATATCGCGCAACCCTGGGGCCATCCCGACAATCATAACCGCAAGAACGATCAGAGCCCGAAGGTGTTGTTGACGGGATTCCACCCTCATTTGAGTAAACATAAAAACAATCAAGCCAACAAGTAATGCTTTGACCAAAAAGAATAACCAAGCCCCGTTGCCAAGAAGACCCAATGAATCGCCGAACTGGATCACCATATCGCTAATCGGATGCTTTTCCTTATAGCCAAACCAATCTATTCCGACCATGGTTGCCAATCCATCGCACAATTGACCAAATAGAATTCCCGCAACCATTGGAGTTGCTAAAATTCCCTTTGGAGTTAGCATCTCGACCGGGTGAGCCGAACGGTCTTCTGCTTCCCAATCTTTGAGATTTATTCTATCTGGTATAACTCCTGGCTCATAACCGCACAATCGCAATTGTGCGAGATCTTCAACACCTTTTTTCCAAATTACCCAAGTAATTAAAGTTGGGATTCCAATCACCACGAGAAGTGGCCAAAGCGCCTCATTATCGACCGGGAACCGATTGCTATCTTGGATCCACGGGGTTGCAAATAATTGAGCCCAATGTCCCAATCCCATCACGATTAGCCCGCTTGAAAAGGCTAACATTGAACGTGGAATTGAGTCCCAAGCAGAGGTGTTGTGAACAACCAATACAATGGCAATAGCGCCCAATATGCTACCCCCCATCGCCCAAAAGGATCCCATCTCATGATTTGCCCAATTAGGTTGTATCAAGGCAGCA
>CAUZVL010000009.1:0-12633 GCA_963583355.1 Candidatus Thalassarchaeaceae archaeon | reverse complement strand
TGTAGATACTCAAGATGAAGCCGGCTTAGAAAACAATGTGTTTGACCCACCGATTTGTTTCTCGGTTCAAGCGAGTGTCTCCTTGTCAACCTCAACCTTCAACCTCGGCACGGTCGACCCTCTAACCCTCGAGAGAGTTTACCAAGGAATGCTGGTCATGGGAGCAGACGTTACTACCGGTTTTTCATTATTTTCTAACCCGGGGCACTCTTCTTCTTTCGTGATAAATCCACCATCCTATGCAACCGTCAAAGGAACAGATACGACCGGAATTCCAACTGTAAGAGCTGGTCCTCCATCCTATATGGCGGCGGAATGGACTATCGACCACACGGATGCAGCATTAGGGGAGGATCGTATCGAGAGAGACGTTAGCCTAAATATTGGTCATCGTAATTCTACCCAAACCAAGAGCGTAGAGATTGGGTCGGAAGACAAAGGTCTCGACCTACGGGTAACCCTCGACCTCAGCGACGAGAGTTCTGCGTGGATCGAAGTAGTCGCTGGCGTCCATCATTTAGATGAGTCAACGATGGTCGATTGGGGAGTTTCTTTGGTTGATGTAACCGAGAATGCAACGGTGCCATGGGTTACTGCAGATGGAATCAGAATGGCTTACCAAAATGGCCTGATTGAACTCGACACTTTTACTGAGAATTTCCCTATGGATATGATTGGGGATGCGGTTTCTTCTGCGGTACCGAGTGGAGCAAATATTACCATGAATCAAATGAATTGGGTTTCCGATTCTACTTTGATCGGCATCGAGCCTGGCGGAGGATTGAATTTTTCTCATCAATCCTGCCCTGAGATATTACCTCCAGGAACCGCGGTGAATTATTGTATAGAAGGCCCAAATGCAATGGATGGATATCACCCGATTTATTTACGCTCATACTCAAATAACTTCGATTTGCACCTATTGGACATCTTTAAGCAACAAGTGTCTGATGACACCGGTACATTGAGTGCGATTAGGGAAGAAGATTTACGAATGTTGCTCGAATCTGGTTTATCGATCGAAACAAAATTCGGTCATGATTTACTTCAGGATATGATCCCCGAAAATATGCCCCCTACCGATTTAACCCTTGAGTTGATACTGCCGCAATGGATGCAAGCTGCTACGGGCAATTCTTCGATTATTTTGATCAAGCGCTCATTTGGCGAAGATCAACTAGATATTTCGATGTCTAGTCCGAACGGCTATGACCCTCGACATGCGATTTTGGATTCTGATGGAAATGAGATTTGTTCCGGACATGAGACCGATTGGTCTTGTGTCAATTTCATCTTGAACTTCGATGTTTCGGAGGTGGACTTCAATGAGTGGGGGCCTAGTGCAGAGGTTACAGTACAAGTCGAAGCACAAATAGATGTTTACCGACTAAAGATTCCACTCGATGTAAGAGAGGGGTTATCCTCAGGAGATACTATTGTAGATCTGGCGGTTATTCCTTCTGATCTTTTGAGATTAGGAATTGATATTTCTACTAGAATGTCCGAACCCCATACTTCTGAAATAGAACTTGGAGACGGAGAGGTTCTCAATTTTTCATTCACTCGGCCAGGTCTGGAACGGTTAGTTGATCGAATGGGTCAAATTGCAACCGAGACTTTACATGAAGAAGGGAAAACGATGAGTGCTCAAGATGAAATGGCCAAAATTGATTTGAGTGGTATTCAAATTGTGACCGAAATAAAAGGCTTAGGTGGCATGGGCACAACCATAGAAGATCAAACTCCAATTTCCCTAAATTTAAAAATTCCAGAATTTACTGTCGCTGCAGGTGTTTCTAATGGGTGGGGTGGAATTACCGGGGGTGAGCCCGAAATCGGTCTCACAACCGCACTCTATGCTCCAATGATTGAAACCGCTCAAGCCTTCTCGCAAGCTCTAACTCAAATGGGTAGCCAATTCCTAGCTGCAGATAGTGGCGGACTAACTCTAGATAATGATGGCGAAACGATGGTTTTTCCAATCGAATCTACAGATATGACGATTGTTGAATCGGCAGACCTCGATTTACGAGGGGATTTCACCTTCACAATGCCTGAAGGAATCACCCTTAAAAATTTCCAAACCGCAAATGGTTGGGAGACCGTGACCACCGAAGATGGCCGCCAACAGATTACCATTAGTTTGAAATCATTCGCGGCTGGTGATGAATTCACATTTAGCTTAAATATCGGCTGGGGCTATATTCTTGGGCAAATATGGGCATATCCTGCGATAATTATTGGATTGATTATTTGGAGAATTTGGGCTCGTAAAAAGAAGAAATCACGCAAGCGAGCCGCTAGTGAAGCCATCGAGTTTTCAGAAAATAATATGGATAAAGGTGGACTTTCAGATTCGGATTTCACAAACTTAGGCATGGGCGAATCAAGTGGTTACGACCCTAGTGGTGCTGGACTTTACGACGATAATAGTTGGTCCAATCAATGAGTTGAATCATAGATTCTTTTCGCTAGTGAAGGCCCGATACCCGGGACGGTTTTCAAGTCTTCAAAACTAGCGTGAACAATTCCTTGCCGACCACCGAAGTGGCGCAAGAGTGCTTGGAGTTTTTTCGCACCCAAGCCAGAGACGGATTCTAAGGGGTCTGACAACCTTGATTTTGCACGGGTTTTCCGATGGAATTTATTCACGAAACGATGGGCTTCATCTCGAGCGTGAACCATAACTCTCCCCCGCCGGTCCAAAACGAGGTCAGGGTAGTCTTCTCGGTGAATAGTCTCCTCTCTTTTGGACAGAGCTGCCAATTGGAACCGGCCCCTTATGCCATGGCTTTCCAATAGATCAGCAATTATTGCTAAATGGGTGTCTCCACCGTCGATTAAAAGTAAATCTGGCCATTCCTCTTGACGCTTTAACCAGCGTTCTACCACCTCTCGCATCATTCTTAAATCATCCAACCAGTCTCCTTTGACCGTATAACTTCGATACTCTTTTTTCACCGGTCGACCATTACGCAAAGTTATACTTGCACCGACTCTAGAATCACCGACCAATTGAGACATATCAAAACAGACGATATGATTCAGGCTTTCCATTCCCAAGAGGATTGCACCATCATCGGCCGCTCTTTGCTCGAGCGAACCGCTTGCCTTGGTCGCCATTCGGCTCACCTGCATCTTTGCATTTTGCCCAGCGAGATTAGTCAAGGTAACAAGGTCGCCTCTTTGCGGGCAACGCACGCTCACTTTGGAACCTCTTTGAGCACTTAGCCAATCGGCGGTCTCTTGAGATAATGGGATGGGTGTCAAGAGTAATTTAGGGGGTCTGCGGGTAGAATAGTGCTGATTAACAAATGCCCAAATGGTCTCCCCTTCATCGCCTCGATGAACCATCGGCCATGCCTCTTGACCTTTGACGACTCCTTGGTCGGCATGGAGGACGACTATCGCTGCTAATTCGCCACGGACTCCTATGCCAATACTATCACAATCGCGATATACTGTCGATGAGATAACCTGCTGGCTTGTGACGGTTCTAACCGCTTTTATCATGTCTCTTTTTTGAGCAGCAGACTCAAAATTCAAAGCTTCGCTTTCCGCATCCATTTCAGCGGCGACATCCTCGATTAAATCGGCGGCGTCACCATCAAGGATCCGGCGTACTGCGAGAACATTTATACTATAATCACCGGCTTTGATACAAGGGCCAGAACACAAGCCAATATGCATTGATAAACAGCCTTGAGGTAGCAATTCCTTACAATCTCGAATTCCGAAATGTCTTCTAATCAATTGGACCACTTGTTTGGCCGCACCAGCATTGGGAAAAGGCCCCCAACACCAGGCTTCTTTTGGTGGATGTCGGGTGTAGAGAATCCGAGGAAATTCCTCCTTTGTAAGGGCTAAAAACGGATAGGTCTTATCGTCTTTTAGCATCGAATTATAACGTGGTTTATGCTCTCGAATCAATTGCCTTTCGAGCACTAATGCCTCTTGAGGTGAATTGGTGATGATGAATTCGACCGAATCTGCCTTTGCCACCAAATCGGGTATCATCATCCGATCTGGATTCGAAGCGAAATAAGACCTAATTCTCTCTTTGAGAACGGTTGCCTTGCCGACATATAGCACCCGCCCTGCATCGGTTTGAAACAGATAAACCCCGGGGCAAGCCGGTAGGTCAACCTCTTTGGCGCTAACCGGCATATGGCGGTTGTGGGGCGGCGGGATGAAGAAGACATCGACGTGACAGGGGAGGGGAAGAAACATGATGAATGGAGAATTAGCCTTGGTTCATGGTGAGTGGACCAAAGGCGAGAATCCTCACGCATCTAGCAGTTTTTCCAGCCAGTCTCGAATCAGCATGGGACACACCCAGAGACATTTGTTTACCCGGAATCGCTCAAGCACTAGGGGTTGTGCGTTCCGCTCTTCATCAACCTCTTGCAGATCTTGTTCACGAGGGCTATGTCAGTGAGAGGAAAGCCCATGTGTTCGATGGTGGATCTAGAAAAAGAAAGGTGTATCACATCAGTGATGAGGGGAGAAAACTTAGTTCTACTCTAAAACCGGTGAAGAAGAAATCCATCGGAGAACTATTCGGAACTCCGCCACAAAGAATCGACCTCAAAGGTCGTAGCGAACTTATTGATAGTTTGTTATCGAGTGGTAGTTGTATACTCACCGGTCTGCCCGGAATCGGAAAATCTGCGATATTGGCTGAATTGGCGGCCAAATTAGTCGAGTCTGGAAATACGGTTCGATACGCTCGGATGGAACCATTCACGGATATTGGAACATTAATTTCACAGTGGGGTTTGGAATTTTCGACCGAGAGAGCAGCCCTTAATGCGACAAAATCAGACATTCTCATCTTGGATGAATTACAAGAAATAAGTCCTCGACATTTGGCTCGAATTGAAACTTTCATCTCCAAGGCTTCAACCATTATCGTTGCTTGTAGAGCCCCTATTGTAATCGAAACCTCACTAGAAGTAATCGAGGTCCAACCATTATCTCAAGAGGCCGCGATTCAATTGCTCCCCCCTCATCTAAAAAACCGAGAATCGATTGCCGATAGGCTCGGAGGCCACCCTTTGGCTTTACAATTACACGATGAAGGTACACAATTGCCGGAGCTTGGAGAAGACCTCCAAACATGGGTCAAAGATGTTGTAT
This sequence comes from Candidatus Thalassarchaeaceae archaeon, assembly GCA_963583355.1. Lineage (GTDB taxonomy): Archaea > Thermoplasmatota > Poseidoniia > Poseidoniales > Poseidoniaceae > MGIIa-K1. The sequence continues at coordinate 7,494 of CAUZVL010000009.1, read as the reverse complement.
TAGCCGGATTAGGCGAGGAGATTGTAGCATTGGATGAATTGGCATTATTGCCAATTCCGGTCATGGTCGTCGACCTCGAACATGAAGAGATGGTCGGTATTCTTGATGATCACGCCCTCTTACGCTGGCACGAATCAGGGGTCGAATTGCACCACCTTGTCAGAAATGTCCGCTCGACCATGCTCAAACAATCGGACCATAAAGCCGCAGCAGAACATTGGAAGAACAGGGATGGCGATATCGCCCGGGTGATAGAATTGCATCATCTTTTGGAATCTGGCGGTGATATCGAGGCCCACCTTTTAGCCAATGCAGAGGCCTTGATGGTAAGGTCAAATGCGGCACTTGCAACCCTTATCGGTTCGGCTATCGCCAGATACCCAAGCGCCAAAATGCATCGCTTAGCTGCTATGGTCGCTATCGAGAGGGGTGAATCAGATATCGCCCAGGCCCACCTTGAGCACTGCGATGCAGCCGACCTCTCCCATTCACTCGCTCTATTACAAGGGCGGGTCGAAGAATTTGATTTGAAAGATATTAAATTAATTCTCTCCGAAGCTTCCCGTCGTCTGGACGACCGTTTACCAAATACTAAGCCTGCAGATGATATCAAGGGATTATTGGCTAAAATAGATTTGAGTGAAGTAAGCCACGAGATGCGAAAAGTGATGTTGGTTGCAATCGCTCATATCAAGCACGGATTAGCGATTGCGAACTGCGATTTCGATCAAGCGAAACAGATTCGAGACAACTTAATTTCTATTTCAAATTCAGCAGATCCTCAAGTCAAGGCCATGGATTTGAGGGACCAAATCGCCCAAGTTATTCCGGGGACGAATTCATATGATGAGTTGGTAGTTCAGGTATTCTCGATGAGCGGATTAAGAGCGACGATGTTACAATTATCCTTGATAGAAAAGGCTGATGAATCCAATGGTAAAAAGTTACTTGAGCGTATTTCATTACCTGACCAACAAAGCCAGTCAAACCTTTCGACAGCTCGGAGAATAGCGGCGATTATCTGGTACTACCGCTCGATGTTTGCGACTCATAATCAGTTTTCATCCTTAGCTGAAGCAATCGCCCTTTGGAAGATGGCGATGTGTCCAAATGCAGCGGCTCAAGCATCCCAAAAAATGCACTCTCTGATTTAATGTGACCACTAGGTCATATATTTTTAAAAATTCAGATTTCAGCGCCGATTAGGGTCTTGGTTTCGACAATTCCCTTGATTGGTCTAATCTCTTCGACTATTACTCGGGTGAGAGTAAACTCATCTTCAGCCTCGACTTTTGCGATAACGTCGTATTTCCCAAAAAGCATCCAGCGCTTTGTGACCAATTCGATACAGTCAAGTGCTTGACTTACTTCCTTTTCTTGCCCTGGTGCGGTTGTGATCAAAACGAATCCTGTAGCCAACATTTCCACCTCAATAATCGACCGCGATTAAGGTCTGGGTTTCGCGTACCCCTTGGATTTGACGGAATTCCCGCATCAACATGCTGGCGAGATTCTTTTCATCTTCAATCGATACTCTAACCAATAAATCATATTCGCCATAAAGTGCGTGTACCTCTACTACTGCTTCATTTTCAGTTAATGAGGTGTAGACTTCTCGCTCTCGAGAAGGTTCAGTTTTGAATAGAACAAATGCCTCTGGCATGTTTTGCACCACCTGACCCCCCCTTCTTGACTGTACCGATTGGCTAAAACTGTTTTGAACGCGGAGGGGAACAGTCTAATGCACATAGGTTGCCGTTAGTAAATTATGACGAGACGACCATCTAAGGCGGCATGGCTTATCGTTAGCATTTTTTTATTCTCATCATTAGCACCAATCCTGACCAGTGCCTCGGTTTCAGGTCGAGCTCAAACTACTTGGTCAGGGGCCCAGTCTATCACTTCAGACTATACTGTTGCTGTTACCGATGAATTGGTCATAACAGCTTGTACCAATGTTACCATCGCCAACGGTGCTCGAATTTATGTTGAGGGTAGACTTACGATTGAGGGAACAAACAACTGTCCGGTATATTTTGATTCGGATGGCGGCCAAGACCATATGGGAATCGTATTCAATAGTACCTCGAATGGGCGCGGAAGTAAAATCGACAATCTTTCAATCGTTCACTCGGTTTATGGTATCACAATTTATTCATCAGACCCTTATCTTGGAAATGTATCTATATATGATCCGGACGATGTGGGAATCGATCTTTTTACTGGAGCGACCCCTATCATCAGGGACCTTCTAATCGCTGAAGCCGGCAAAGATTGGACCTTTCCATCGTATTGGCGCTACGGCATCGGGCTTTCGATTGGCGATGGTTCCGCCCCTAATGTCGACGGGGTCGTCATGACCGATATTACCACAAGAGGTCTGAATTTTTGGGGTAATTCTGGTGGTGTCTATCGAAACATTTCGATTCAAGGAGTCAATGGTGCTACCTTAGCGGTCGCTGCCGGAGTTTGGATTGAAGATAGTAGGCCATTGATCGAATTTTTAGAAGTGAATAAAAGTGACCACGGAGTATTCATTCGCCATACTGATGATGGACTCAGAACCAGAGCCGTGATGCGAGATGTCGCCATCAAGAATTCGATGTACAAAGCATTGGTCATAGATAAAGCAGATCATCTGAATTATACAAATTATCAATCGGCTGTTATTGAAGGTCTTGAGATTTCTGGAACTGGCGGTCCAGATGCAAAGACCCCAGGAATAGCCACCGCTACCATCGAGATAAATGCAACAGGTGCTTGGATAGAAGAGGCACTCTTGGAAGATAATGATGCGGTTGGAGTGCAATTATACTTCGTGGATTCTACCACCACTTTTACCAACTTAACAATCGATAATTCGAGTGGTACGGGTAGCGGTGCTGCAGGAGCTGGGATCTCTATACGCTCCTCTTATTTTGCCGCCGAATTTAACGGACTCGAGGTTTCAAACTCGACCGGGCCAGGAGTATTTGCCATCAGTGGTGGTGCGATTCAAGGCCAAGATTGGAACTTGCACGATAATGGTGCTGAAGGATTCAAATTGGAGAGCGCAGCGGCTATCGTCAACGGTTTACAATTGACAGATAATGGCGATTCAGGTGTCCATATTGACGATGCTCGTTATGTATACCTTAGTAATTTGAGTAGTAGTGGAAACGGTGATGCAGGTCTGGAATTTAGCCGAGCAAATGACATCGAATCTAGTTCAGGTGACGTGCGATGTACCACTTGTAGTTCTACCTCAGATGAGCGTGGATTAGTCATAACCGATTCTGTTGACCTCTACCTCGATGGACTCGAGGTTCATGACCCTCTAAACGGCTCGGCCATCGATGTTGACAACGGTGGCTTGACCATCGGAGTTCAAGGTGGTTTATTCCATATTTACGATGCCGAAATTTGGCAAAACACAAGTGCTCCGGCCTTGGTTATCAACCAAGCCGAGGGAGAGATAGATGGATTGAATATGTACGGCACCCATGCTGGGATCGTCTGGGATGCAAACCATAATGTTGAGAGAACAAGTATTCTATCGAATGCGAATCTTTCAGGGGACGGATGTTTAAATTTATCTAATCACGACCAATTAACCGGGGTTGGCAACACAATTTCATCCTCGTGTAGTGGTAGTTTAGATTTTAATGCGGTCATCTTGAACTGGAGCGGGTTAACAGACCAATCGTCCCATGTATTCAATGTTGATTCATCCTCACAATTACATTTGCACCAGCCGAGCAATATCGCTTATTCTTCCGCAAATATCCAGCAGAATGGCTGGATTGAAGAATCGTGGGACCTTGGTATTTGGGTAATAAATAATAATTCGAATGGAATTCCATATTCCACTGTCAACCTCGGATTTGACCAATTAGAAAATTCTATATCACAATCGACAAATGATTATGGTACGGTTGATTTTTTGGATTTAAGAGGCAAAAAATATACCGGTAGTGGACAAAGTCCTTACACGAATGTTACCATCGGTTGTTCATATGACGGGGTGAGCAATACTACATCGACAACCCTTGACCAAGACCGTATAGTTTGGTGCCATTTGCCATTATCAAATCAAGCACCGTTCTTGATTTGGGATACGCCAGATGACCAAGCCATATTTCCAAGTCATGCCAGCATCGAATTCAATGCTTCCAATTCTTGGGATCTCGATAATGATACGATGACATTTGAATGGAGTTCTTCTTTGGATGGAGTATTTGGATTATCAGCGATTGTTATAGTCAATGATGGCTCCGCTTTTGAATTGGTTCTCGAGGATGGAATCCACGATATCACCCTCAAAATCTGTGATGATAAAGGGAATTGTGCCGAAGAAACCCGTACCATTGAATTATCGAATCAACCACCGAATGTAGCCGTCCAAACAAACCCCGGGATCAACCCTTGGGGCGAATTACATATTCCAATCAGCAAGCCTTTGGAATTCTGGTTGAACGGTACTTACGACCTCGAAGGTGATGAGATTTCTTGTTCTTGGTCTTGGCCGAGCAACACCGTACAACTGAGTAATTGCGGCAATGAATCGGGTAATCTTTCCTTTGCAAATATGTCTCAAACCAATTTTGATTTGGTATTATCGGTCGATGATGGCATCAACCCACCAAGCGAATGGACCGCTCCAGTCAAACTGTATAACGAGATGCCGAACGCCTCTTTTGATGTGATTCGTGATGCTAATTATTCTGAGAACGAGATCTCTTTGGTCAGCAATTCAGTCGACCCTGAAGCCGATGATATCGCGTATCGTTGGACCAGTAATCTCGACGGTGTTCTCAGCAATGAATCGATTTGGGTTGGCCATCTCTCCCGTGGCACTCACCAGATTACCCTCTCGGTGACAGATGGGAGAATGGAGCACCTCAATTCGACCAGTGAAAATACCAGTCTTGTCGTGGTTGAAAATAGTCTGCCAAAGGTGGTGATATCTAGTCCGAACGCTAGTGGAAATTTCGATTCGAGTCAACTATTTGAATTTAATTCGAGTGGATCTGGCGATTATGATAGCGCATGTTTCACCTTCCCTACCAATATCACTTGGCATTGTGCTGAAGATGAACCTGCAGCCGGTTCGGAATGGCTCATCTATTCATGGGAATCCGATCTCGATGGCAGATTGCAAGAAAACGGCAATGATTGGCTTATATTTGAAACCCATTTAACCAGTGGAATCCATACTATTACCCTAACCATGGATGACGGCATCAACGAACCGGTAACAGCCTCAATCTTACTCGAAGTAACACCTTCAGCCCCTGCTCTTGGCTTGATTCTCCCCGATACTAGCAAGGGTTACCATTCGAGCGATTCGATTTATGTTGACATCAGCGATAGCGTCGATTACGATGGGGATGATTTCACTTTTAGTTTGGCTAGTAATTTGTTATCAGAACCGCTCCTAGAAGATATGTCGGCCGAGGCGACCCATGTGATCAAATTACCTGCTGGGATGCATTCGCTCAGTTTTACTTTGGTCGATGAGACCGGATTGAGTCGAACCGAAATAATTCAATTGACGGTTGTAGAATCAGATCCCCAAGCTGCGATTTATGAGCCCATTAACGGTGAATATTATGCTCCTGGTGCGGAAATTTTGCTAAATTCAAACGGCACAACCGATGCTGATAACGATATTACCAAACGGGAATGGCGCCTTTATGTGCCCGGCGAATTAAATCCGATAATTCTCTCGAGCGATGAACATTATCCTGCAAACTTAGGCCCTGGTTCACACCATATCTCCCTATATGTCGAGGATAGACGCGGCGGAAGCGATGAACTCCATATCAACATTACATCAGGTTGGAGCAGTCCAGATCTATCAAACTTAACCGTAAGTGACGAGAGTTTCAATATTGGTGTATTGAAACTGATCGTAGTCGAAGTTCAATTGGATGACCCGGATGGAACTACCACTTGGGTCGAAGCAAAGATTACCCTTGGTTTACAAAATTGGGTTTTCAATTTGAGCGACGGTGACGGCGACGGGATATGGACCGGTCAAATCGAAATTAACCCAAACGATATTGGTCGGGCTTCGCTCAAAGTTACCGCTCACGACGGCGATAAAATCGACACTATAAGCGCCGAGCTAAAATTCGAAGAAATCGTTGAAGATAAATCATCACTAATCGCCGTAGGTGGCGGAATCGGCGGCTTTATTTTTCTTTCTTTAGCCATCGCATTTGTGGTATTACGCCGCCGCAAACGCATAGCGGACATCGACTTAATCGATAATTGGGGAGTATTCGGCAGCGAAGAAAAGACCCATCTTGGTGATGAAGAGTTGGGAAGTACCTTGCTTAAGTGACGACTAAAGAGTTAAGTGTGACCCAATATCCTCGTTCATTCATGGAGAAGCGAATCCCTTCCATCAAGCCCCTACTACTAGCCGCCCTTTTGTGTATGTCTTTCATACCTCAGGCTAGTGCAGTTGAACCTGTAGAACATCAAGCATTCGGATTTGAATACGATTATTCTAACCTGAATGCAGACATCAACGCCATGAGTGGTTTGCCGATGGAAGAGATTATTGCAGATATCATGCAATCTGCAGCCGATTCCGGTATCGACCTCATTATTCTTGAGGAAAACACCGGAACCTCCGGCCTTATCATCGACCAATATCAAGATGGTTCGGAAGACTGGACTAGCCCAGGTGGAGAATCGACTACTGTAGATCGGTTTGTTACCGAATTGACTTTCAGGAGTGGCATCGTTTCCGATAGTGCAATCATTACCGAATGGTCGGATTCGTTTGCAGGATGGGATCTAACCATTGCCCAAAGCACCGAGAACATCTTTAATATCGATTCTGATTATGTTGAATACCGAGACGCAGACGGTCTGGTACTTGGATTCGATACCACATTATCAATGCTGGTAGATATCTCGGCATCTCTCGATATCGACGGCTCGATTCAAGGTGATGATTCTGAAGTATTACCATTGAATATGCATACCGATGCAAGCGCAACTTACGAGATTGTCTCATCCGATAGCATTGTTAGATTCGATGAAGGAAGTTCGGTTCATCAACAATTGACCAACCTACTGCCTGGCCAAACTCTAGAGTGGCACGTTAATAATGGTGTGATGGACGATGACGATTGGGAATCTGAAGATGATGATACTTACTGGCAGAATTATCCAGATTGTGCATGGGAAGGGGATTCCTCTTTCGGTGATGACCGTTGGACCTGCAAATATGATTCAAACGACACATATTATGATGATTGGTGGTACCTTTGCGAATTAGATGCCGGCGAGGGGCAGTGGTATTGCACTGATGATCATGGACAAGATTCAGGTTATTCACAATCAGCAGATTGGACCTACCACAACGATGGTGGCAGCCCTGATGACGATGAAGAACCTGGCTCTGAAGATATACGCATCAACGAGTTCGCTGATACCCATACCGGGGATTTCTCAACCGCTATAGATTTCTCATTCGATCTTAATGGCTTACCATCC
>CAUZVL010000008.1:0-12663 GCA_963583355.1 Candidatus Thalassarchaeaceae archaeon | reverse complement strand
GATGAACCGACCGAAGAGGATGCTCTCAGTTTGCTCAATCTCGAGGCAAAGTTGAAGCTATGATCATTTTTCTGGCTAATGATTTGTGGACCGGAATACCGAAGGCTGCGGTTATTTCAAAGCCTGGCAAATCAAATTCGGGATTTATTTCTTCATCTAGATTTGCAATTTCGGGAGAGCATGGTGTTATCAAAACCAATTTGAAATCACCACAACACGCCCGTAAATTTTCCAAGGTTTTTGTCAATAAGGAACTTTCTGAAGGCTGAGAATTTCTCCCATAAGGAGGATCAACTACTACTGCACATATATCATCAGGAAATTCAAATCTAGTAGAATCTCCTCTTTCAACAACCGCATCAACCCCTGCCCATTCGAGGTTTTTCTTTGTGCCTATAACCATCTCAGGATCAAAATCCACCCCGAGGGTTTTTCGTTTTGTCCATCCGGATTCGATCAGGATTCCTCCGGTTCCACACATGGGGTCGACGACCACTCCCTCTCTGGTCCCCGCACCAATATTTACTGCGGCTCTTGCCAATCGTGGCTCCATACTTACCGGTCTGAAAAAGGGTCGGTTATTCGCCCTCATTGCCGACCAGCCATGCTTCCCCGGGCCTTGGCCGACCATCCATCCCCACGCGACCATGCTGGCGGATGCATCTAGAATTACACCGAAGCGCCGGCTTGGATTTTTGAGATCAAAGGTTGAATTTACCTGTTGAAAACAGCCTCCAATCGCCCTTTCAACATCTTTGGTTCCAATCGGAAGTTTACCTTCGTGGCGCCAACAATCTACTGCCATATTTTCAGTTTTTATTGGATTTATTTTTGAAACCAAATCCTCTAGTGAGGTCCATTGACAGATTCCGCCATCAACCAATACGCATTCGGTTCCAGACATATAATCTGCTCGGGACCAATCGCTATTTCCGTCTGCGATGAGCAGGCGTCGAGAAGAACAGCGAGTTAGTGTTGCTTCGCAAAACATCGCTCTTGCTTCGGCTCTTGCGATTGCGGGGTGCCAACCGCGCAAAGAAATCACCGCCATAGTCATGGCCGGTGTGTATTTTAGATTCAATCCTTTTCATTCTTACACTAGCGCGAGTTGAAAGCAAACATTGATGGAAACGCGACCCCGGGGTCGCTTCATGGGCTGCAACCTGCGCGATCTCGCTTCACCCGAGAATACAACGATGGCTGCTATGAAGGGCAAGAGAGTAGGTATCGATTCATTCTTGTTGGCTTTTCAATTTTTAACAACTATCCGAGACCGTTCACCGACCGGTGACGGCGGCCCACTAAGAGCCGATAATGGTAAAGTGGTCGCCCATTTGATGGGGTTTTTGTCTCGGGCGACTTCAATGTTAGCTAAAGGGGTTAAACCGGTTTTTATTTTTGATGGGAAACATCCAGAACTCAAAAAGGATGAGATAGATGCTAGAAGAGTTCGCCGTGATAAAGCCGAATTAGAGTGGAAAGCTGCAATGGACGCAGGCGATTTTGCAACCGCTCAAAAAATGGCTCAACGCTGTGTAAAGTACACACCTGAAATGGTTGATGAAAGTATGGAAATGCTCAGACTTATGGGAATCCCGGCTTTTCGAGCGAAGGCAGAAGGAGAAGCTCAAGCTGCTGTGATGGCGGCCAATGGCCAATTGGATGTGGTCGCAACCCAAGATTGGGATGCTTTGCTCTATGGCGCACCTGTCGTCATTCGAAATTTCACCACCGGTGGTTCACGCAGTATGGGTAGAATCGTCCATGCTCAACAGATAGATTTGGAACAATTATTGATCGAGAACGAGTTGACTCAGGAGCAATTGGTAGATTTAGCAATAATGATTGGAACAGATTTTCATCCTGGAATCAAAGGGATTGGTCCAAAAACCGGTCTGAAATTAATTAAGGCTCATGGCACAATCGAGGAAATTTGTGCTCAAAAGGGCAAAGACGTCCCGGAGAGATTAGATGAGATTCGAGAAGTTTTTGCTAATCATCCGGTTGTTGAAATCGCCGATAAGGATTTAATTCAAGGCGACGTTGATGTTGAAGGATTGAAAAAGTTCTTAATCGACGAGCGCCAATTCAGCCAAAAGCGGTTTGATAATGCAATGGATTCTTTGGAAGAGGCTGGTTTGGTCAGAACCGGCGGCCAAACCTCGTTATTCTCATTCTGAAGTCATGAAGCGCAAAGGGCTTGCCAATACTTGATTTCCTTGGTATTGGCTAAGGACCCCTCTTGCGATTGATTGGGGGTCGGCTAAAGCTTCAGAAATTTTATTGATTGGCGAGGTTGGGATTCCCTCTAACTGTGTTTGAATTTCTTGTTTGGTTTTATTTTTGATCAAATCTTGAACGAATTGGGACACTTGTTCGCGATTGACTACTCTTTCTTGATTTGTGACCCATTGTAATTTCGCGTTCACCTTTTTACAGAATTTCTGCCATTGTCGGTCAGAGCCGATAGCGATGATTATCCAACCATCGGTTGCTTCGAATGCTTGGTATGGTACTAAATTTGGGTGGCCTGAGCCCATCAGGCCAGGGTTTTCCCCCGAGATAAGGAAGTTTTGCCCCTGATTTGCTAATGATGCGATTGCGCAATCCCATAATGAAATATCTAGTCGTTGAGTTTTTCCGCTTCTCTCACGTTCAAATAGTGCTGCAAGAATCGCATTACCTGCATATAGCCCAGTGATGATATCAATCCATGCCACTCCAACCTTTACCGGACTAGCTCCCTCTTGACCGGTAACCGACATAATGCCGCTCATCGCTTGTAAAGCGAGGTCGTATCCCGGTTCTTGAGCCCTCGGCCCGGTTTGGCCAAAGCCAGTAATAGAGCAAAGGATTACATCATTGGTAATAGGTCCAATCAAACGCTCCAATTGCCCTGGGCGAAAGTTTTCGACCACCACATCGGCAGAAGCGATTAGTTTTTGGATTTCAGCCTGGTCTTGTTTGAGATTATGAAAACGAATTTCCTTGCCCCTATTACAAGATAAATGGTAGGCTGCAGTCCCATCTTCCAAAAACGGCGGCCCCCAACCTCTGGTATCATCACCCCATGGTGCCTCGACTTTGACGACATTAGCACCAAGGTCTGCGAGCATCTGAGTACAGTAAGGTCCAGCGAGAATTCTTGACAAATCCACCACTTTTATTCCGTCTAAAGCCCCGGCCATGCTTGGCCGACGTAGGCAAAAGGATTGAAGGGAACGGTGGTTTGGGCAAGGTTGATGAAGTGGTTTAAGGACGAGCCTAACCGTTTTTGGTATTCCCTTTTGGCCTTAGGAATTGTTCTATCCATCACATCTACTATTGTCAGTGATGCAGGTCTTGATACCCATGTTAGAGGCGCCTATGTCGAGGCTGAAGGCGGATATGTTCTTGATTGGGGTGATACGCGATTATCTGATCCAACCGCATCTGACCCAGATGATGCAAAAGTGGTAACCGGTTTTACTAGTGGTTTTAGTAAGATTTCCGGATTGGTATTATTCTTACTTTTTGTCGGAATTATCGCAAAATCAGATTTGAAAATAGCGGCACTAATCGCCATAAACCCCGCATTAATCTTTGCAGTAGCCCGGGGATATCAAGAGCCAGTGATCATGTTTTTATTCGCCATTATCACTAGAACATTTATTCTTCGTTCTGGAGAAAGAAACGATAGTGCTTGGAAGATGGCCGCATTTGTGCTTTTTACTGGAATAGTCGCGGTGAAAGGCTATTCAATTCATCCGGGATTGCTGGTTTTAGCATTATTAATGGTAGGAAGTGCATTTATTCCCGATCGATTTTATCAGCCAAAGATAATGCTGGCCGGTGGTTTTGCAAGTGGTGTCACATTGGTATTAGCAATGGGATTTTTGAGTATTGGAACTCCAAAGGTGATAATCGATGAACCGATAAGATTCCTATCTTCGCTACCCTTTGCTTTCATCGATGTGGTATTGATTTATGGATTATTCGCGATGGTACTGTGGCCGTTTGCAAAATCAACTTGGAATAAAATGGCAGATATAAATGATCGAAAGATTGGTGAATTGGCTTTAATGGTCGGCTCGATGGCTGGTTTTATCACAACATATGTTGCGGTTTTGTGGGCTTATGAATCGGTTCTATGGAATTCAGAATGGCCATGGCACATGGTTACCATGGGAAATAATGGCCGATATATTACCATAATTCTCTTTCCGGCCTATCTATTGATAAAGCGGGTCAATCCAGAAATAGATTGGAACCAAAAAAAGGTGATTATTGGAGTTCTACTTATCTTGCCACTCTCTTTAATCGCTGGATTGCATGGCCAATCATATTGGACCGATGAGGCTGCTGAAACGATGGAGTTGCAAACCGGGGAACACTTTCTCTTTGTTTCTGATGGGACTTTAGGTATGCATTATCTTTACACATTCCATCAACCACTCGATGCTGAACAAATGAATATTACAGGCCATTGGCGAAGTGATGAAGCCGATTGGCAAGGCCATCTCAACTCAGAGTTGGGCCATATAGACTGGATAGTTCTAGCTCCCGAAATAACCGATACGCCTGATGGTTGGACCTTAGCAAATAGCGGTGAAGTTGACATGTTCAACGGCGGCGGCCAATGGAGAGTACTCAACCGAGGTTGAGCGGCGGCTTCCAAGTACCATTCTTGCGACCGTGGTCCAAAATATGCCAATAGACGGTCGCTTCAGCTTCATCAGGCAATACTGCCGGTCCAAGTTTTTTCCACCCATATTTTGCATTTATAGAGAGAGGAAAAATCGATAATGCCGGGCCACAGGTTGGCAATCCAAATTTAGTCAGCCAAGGCATAGATCTCAAACCTGAATCTTTGAGCGCTTTATTAACCGCGTTCCAATCCTTCCACGGCCCGGCTTTTTTTCTTGTCAACCAAGAATGGTTGACCGATGAATCCAATTCAAATCCTGCATTGGCGATGACCGGAGCCATCCATGGTGCGATATATCCGGCTGGGGCTCTGAACCACGGCCGCCATTGGTCTTTGGCAAATTGGTGAAGTTTTACATCGGCCTCGACCAATGCTGCAAGAAATCCTTGTTCATCTTGAGGATAAGCCGACCAACATCGATGTGTCAATCCGTGGCAACCGATGGTGATTTGGGGATGAGAATTTAGCAAATCGCTTAGCCAATCACAAAAAAATGTGTCATCCAATTGATCTGCGATCACAAAAATCGTCAAACTAACTTGGGTTGAGTCAAGCCAATACCTGAACGCACTCATCGCTTTTTTCATCTGCGGAGAAGTTCCTTGATGGGAAACGCCCTTGCTTCGAGTTGGATGGCCTTGACTTGTAGGAATATGGCGGATATCGTCGCTATCTACGGTAAGCCAAACCGGCTGCATTCAATCACCACGGTCGAGTTGAACCAAATGCAGAACGTGAGGCACGGTACGGCCATTGCATTCTATGCCAACATAGCCTTCAATCGCCATTCCACCCCATCTATCAACTATTGATTTACACGCTGCAAGGCCAGATTCATTATGAGGATGAACGGTAATCTCGACCAATGCTTGGACGGTATTTTCGCTCAACCAAGAAAAAATTGCATCTACGCAGCGATTTGCAATCCCTTTTTTCCGCCATGATGTTCGCACCCAATATCCTAAATTATAGGCCGATGCTGCTAATTGTAATTCATCGCCTAATCCGATTAGCCCGACGAATGAATTGTCTTTTAAAGAATGTATAATCCAAAAGTGAATTGCTTTATTTTCCTTTTGCATTTCCAATTCAAACATCAAATCTGCGATTTGCCTGCGTGCTTCCTCTCCTTCTTTGAGCCAAGGGAGGGCCGCACGAGCTGATTCTGGGTCTTCACGGTAAGCTTCGGTAACCTCGGGTAAGACCCGCCGGTTGACCGGACGTAAGATGACTAAGTCATCGATTTCTAATTCCGGGGTGTTCAAGCCAAATCCTCCTCAAACTCTGAGATAGGCTACTGCTGATGAAACATGCTCATTATCTGGCATGACCGCTTTTGCGGTTGTCAGCATCGCTTTTACATCATCGAATCGTCCTAATTGTTTGAGAACCATCCCTACATGGTAGATGAGGTCGACGTTGTCATCACAAAGATGTGGTCCAAGTTCATCTATCACTTTAGCAGCCTCATCCAGGCGGGTTGCTTTTGCACACTCAAGAGCGCGCACGACTTGGCGGTGGACATCTCTTGGATCCATTGCATCCATCTCTGGCCAAGGCCAAAATCGACCATTTTCTACGATTGCTGGTTTTTGGATTTGAACCTCATCCTCAAAAGTTGGAAGTTCGGGTAAAACCGCTGTTATCACTGGTTCCACGTTTGCAGCATTAAGATTTATTTTAGTTTGAAACACATCATCTGCCGGCAATGATGGTAATTCCTTACCACCTACATGACCGAGTAGGTCATCGTCCATCTTATGCGAATCGGTTGTGAATAACTGGCCTTTGCCGATATGAACCGGTTCTTCGACCACGGATAATGGATTTGTTTTGTCGAATTCCATTTTTTCAACCTGCTCTTGAACAGAACCGATGTCCTTCGCTTCAACTTCAACCTCTTCGTGGGTGACAGTTTGGGATAGAGATGGAGATTTTGAATCCATAAATCCGATGTCCTCCGGTTCTTCAGAATCGAAATCGGTAACTTCGTATTGGTCGACTGCAAGTGAATCTTCATCGGCTTTCAGGACAACGTCTAGAGCATCGCTCTCTTCCCAGGTGTCGTCATCTTCTGACATCAATTCGTCGAAAAGACTACCGCTAAATTCAGCGGTTACTTCCTCGCCCTGGTCCCGTGGTGCTTTTCCAAGTTGGTAATAGCATTGGACGCAGGTTTCAGTACCGGTTGGATTGACGAATTCGCAGTACGGGCATACCGCACCATCGATTTCAACAACTTCCTTGCGCCTGAACATGGTCATCAACACCGGTTCGGCCGTCGGGACCCTAGTTAAGTCTCACCTCGTCCTGATTAGGGTCTGTATGCTATATGAGATGGATTTGTCCACCTCACATGGGCGAGAGGGGGGGCGTTCGTCGTATAGATACTCACTCAAAAACCTCTCGCAAATCCAAGGTTGGCCATGAGAGCAAATGGCGCCTAAGTCAAGACCATTTTGAGTGCTTTACCCAATTGATTGGGATCGAGTTAGAAGACGAGTTGTCCCAAGTACAAAAACGCTGGAAAGAATGGCCCAAACAACGGATGGTTACGGCTGGATTAGCATTATTCGATTTGGTTGGACGCACATCGGGGCGATTTTTTGGCGATCCCATCGTCGTTTTCGAAAAAAGAGGCGGTGGTGAATTACCGCATCACCGGTTTGGCCATGGTGATATGGTCGTAATCTCAAGAGCGAGGCCTTGGGCCGAAAAGGTTGTCGAAGGTGTGGTCCTTGACCGAAATCGCTTCAGAATCAGAATTGTCGTCACACAAAAGCCGAGCGATGTAGCCAAAGGCGGTTGGAGATTGGACCGGGGTGCCAATAGGGTTGCCCACGACCGAATGCATGATGCTTTGATCTCATTTCATTCGACCGAAGGTGATGGTGGAACTGTTCTAAACGATTTACTTTTATGCCAGCCCCACGATATGGCTGAAAGCGCCAAGATGGTGCCAAAAATTCATGGTGAAAAACGCCGACCATTAAATCTGACTGGATTGATGCTTGACGATAGCCAACAAGAGGCGATAACTAAAGCAGTTTCGAGAAGACTAAGTATTATTCAAGGGCCACCAGGTACCGGTAAAACTCATACTGCAGTTCACCTACTCAAAGCTATGATAATGATGGGACGCGGGCCGATTTTAGCCTGTGCTGAATCTAATGTTGCAGTCGATAACCTGCTCGAGGGTTTACTGGATTTAGGGGTTAACGCGATTAGATTTGGCCGTCCGGTCAAAGTAAGGGAGCATCTACGCGAAGCAACTCTTGATGCACAGGTTGCCGCTCATCCAAAGCGTGATGAGATTGAATTTATCCGTGAAGAAAACGCGGCAATCAAGGCTAAATTAAGCGATTTAAAGGGAAAGGAAAAGGGATTAGCCCATCGTGATATCAACCGGAATTACAAGGAGATCAGAGAATTGGAACAGCGAATCGTCGATGAGGTGTTGAATTCAGCTGAGGTTTTGTGCACTACCAATATCGGAGCGGGTCACTTTAGTTTGGCCAGTAGGAGATTCCCTGTGGTATTGATAGATGAAGCAACTCAGGCGACCGAACCATCATCTCTAGTTCCAATCGTCAAGGGTTGTCGGCAACTCATATTGGTTGGTGATCACCGTCAATTACCTCCTACTGTAATCAGCAATGCGGCTGAAGAAGGGGGATTATCTATTCCATTATTTGAACGGTTATTGGAAAACAAGGTTGAAGCGCATATGTTGACCACCCAATACCGAATGCATCCCACCATCCGTGAATTTCCTTCGGCCCGATTTTATGATAATCGCTTAGAGGATGGTTGTAGCGCAGCCGAAAGGCCGCCAGCGGCTGGATTTTTGTGGCCGGATTGGGACCGGCCGGTCGCTTTTGTTCCTGTTCATGGTTCCGAAATCAAAGAGGATGTGGGCTCATCGCGCTCAAATATCGATGAAGCTGCCGCGGTGATTTCAATCCTGAACGACCTGTTATTGCCCGGTGATCTGAATCCGAGTGATATTGGGATTATCTCACCTTATTCTGGCCAAGTCAGACTTATCGGGCAAATGATCCCCGATGAATTAGATGGGGTTGAAGTAAAATCGGTCGATGGATATCAAGGTCGTGAAAAGGAAATTATCATTCTCTCAACCGTAAGGAGCAATTCCGACGGAAATATCGGATTTCTCAAAGATGCCCGCCGTCTCAATGTTGCGATGACCAGAGCCAGACGCGGGTTAATCGTGGTCGGAGACGACCGTACGCTTCGTTATGACAAAACTTGGTCTTCATGGCTGGATTGGGTTTCTGAGCTCGGTTTGATGGCTTGGCATATTAGGAATTAGGATAGGTCATATTGACAAATAGAAACCTCCGCCCCACCTCCATGGCGGACTCACCAATCACCTTGGTTGAGGGTGGCGGCACTCTCGCTCAACAGGCAATGGCAGCAACTGCACCCGAAGGAATGTTGATCGCACCGATCTGGAAAAGAGTGGTCGCATTAGCTCTCGATGCATTTTTGATAACGGTTGTGATAGGCTTGCTGACCAGTGGTACTTTTTACATTTATTTGGTCGCATTTGACCTCCTGCTCACAACCCAGGCTCCCTTCGTGATCTTGACTTTGGTAATACATATTATGACCTATTGGCTCTACTTCAAATATACCGGGAGAAACTATGGTCGTTCACTCGGTCAAAGAGCAATGCGTATCGCCATCGTTCACGATGATGGCAGTCTTTTGGGCATAGCCCATTGGGGTCGAAGGGCATTTCACAAGACCGGTTATATCATTCCAGTTTTGGGAGTCTTGATCGGCCTTTACCACATCGTCAGGATTTACCAAAATCCGAGCCACCGGAGTCCGATAGACCTAGCAAATCACACCGTGGCTGCTGTCGATTGGTCCCTACCCGCAATTACCCGTCAAGGTTTGCGTTAAACAGCCCAATTCGTGGTTGGATTCAAGTATGGGTTGCAATGGTGGACGAAACGGTGAGAAGATGGCCGAGATGACAACTGCGCGTTCTGGCTCGCTCGAGGCAAACCTAATCTCGGTCAAGATGGACATCGACGATGATGATGAAGATGTTATCATCGCAGTTGTTTCTGTTGTGAACGAAGCCCCGGTCCCAATGGGCGGGCTCGATGTTTCTGTCATCACCAATACCGGTGCAAAACACCCTTCAAAAGAAGGGGTATCCAGCCTCGGTCCCGGGATTGAACGGAATTGGACCTTTGAATTCCCTCTCTCTATGGGAGAGTGGACCTTTTCTTTGAGTGGAAATGGTAATAGCATCAATATGGGGCCATACGATAGTGCATTTGAATTCAAGATGGAAAAATCCCGCAAATTATCTTCAAATATTGGATCTTCGTTATTCGCTGGAGCATTCGGCGATAATTTAGATTCTTTTGGCAAGGTTAAGGAAAGGGAAATGATCGATTCAGCCAAGGTTGAAATGACCTCGTACGCGGCAGAAAACCTTTCCGGAGGAAAAACTCTGATCGAGGTCAACCCCGATTTGCTATCGAGTGGCCATACCAGCGCATCTGGTAGCCGTGCTCGCGAAGCACCACCAATAGTTTCAAGCAAACAAAGAGAAACCCCAATGGCTAGTCTTGCTCGAACCGAGGACCCGCTTTTAGCCCATGTAGCCGGGTCTGAGTCAAAAAGAGAATCGCCAGTTGGCAATTTAAATTCTGACAAGCCTGCTGCAATTCCGATTCCACCTAAATCGGAGTTCAGTGCAACCGATATATTGTTAGCACCGATCGTGGCCAAGCCGAAGGTAAAACCAGAAGCGCCACCTCACTCTCCTCCGGGGCCTCCGACGCCACCGGCTGGCTCTCCTCCGGGACCTCCGACGCCACCGGCTGGCCCTACAACTCCTCGAGGATTATCTACTCCGCCTCCTTTGCCGCAAAGGCCAGATGTAGTGGCTGAGGAAAAGCCGGGACCACCAACTGGCCCTCCAACTCCCCCAAGTGAGCAAGCGACTCCTCCCGCGGGTCCACCTACGCCACCTTCTGGTCCGCCAAGTAGTCCACCGGCCGGTCCACCTACTCCCGCGGGTCCACCAACGCCACCTTCTGGTCCGCCAAGTGGCCCACCGGCCGGTCCACCTACTCCCGCGGGTCCACCTACACCACCTTCTGGTCCGCCAAGTGGCCCACCGGCCGGTCCACCCACTCCTCCAAAGGGTCCCCCTGCAGGGCCACCGCAAGGCCCTCCACCCTCTGGTCCAACGGCTTCTGATTGAGGTGAACCCATGAGTGATGATTCGTTTGTCATGGAGATGTGTGGCAATAAAGCCGCATGGCAAATCGTAGTAGAAAAAGTCGATAGAATCGATTTGGAACAGGTCGGTTTGAGAATAGAGGCCGATGGATATGAGATCGGGATTCGAAACAGATTGGCTTGGACTTTTTCCGGACTGGCTGATTTGACTCTTTATCCAAGTGGAAAACTATTGGTAAAGACCGAAAATCGTGAATTGGCTGCGACCATCGCACAATGCCACGTAGAACGATGGGTCGGAGCGTGAATAATAATGATTGATCACCTAAGTCAAGGTGGCTTAGTTGTTTATCCAACCTCTACTTTACCGGGCTTAGGCTGTTTGCTCACATCAGAGGGTTTAGATAATTTATTTAAAACCAAAAAAAGACATCCCTCAAAACCTGTTAGTATTGGGGTTGCAAATATTCTTCAAGCAAAACAATTGGTTGAAGTTCCTCATTGTGTGGTCGATATGCTTGACTATTTTCCCAAAGGATCGTTGACTATTATTCTTCCAACAAAAGAAACTTTGGACCAACGTTTAGGAGGGGACATGATTGGGGTTCGGATTTTTTCCCATCCTTCTGCAATCGGATTAGCGATGGAGGTAGGTCCGATAACGGCAACTAGTGCTAACGAATCTGAAGTCGAGCCCGAATTGGATACCAGAACTGCAGCTGAGACATTGAACCTGGACCATTTTATCGAAGGCGAATGCGCTGGCGGCTTGGGAAGTACCATCGTCAAATTTGAAAATGGCAATTCACAGCAAGCGGTTTGGTCCCTAAGCATTATCAGAGAGGGCGTTGTACCTCGTGCAGATGTGGTAAGATGGTGGACGACTCAAGCCTAAAGTATTGGCATGATGCAGGTCATGTCGCTCGTCGAGTATTAGAGGCCGTAAAGGAATTTATTGAGCCAGGAAAAAGTTGGCATGAAACCATTGTCGAAGCTGAAAGATTGATCAAAAGAAATGGCGGTAAACCGGCTTTTCCTGCTACTCTTGCGGTAAATAGCCTAGCTGCACATTTTACTACAAACCATTCGGTTGCTAAACCAGCGGAATGGGAACGCGAAATGATTTTCGAAAATGGTGACCTTGTAAAGGTCGATATCGGTGTTCATATCAATGGCCATATTGGCGATAACGCACTAAGTTTTGAGGTTGGCAATTCTGGAAAACACACCGAGCAGATTAAAGCTGCCAAAGAATCGAGAGATGCTGCAATAGAGATGCTACACCCTGGAACGCCTTGGTACAAAGTAGGGGCAGCAGCAGCTCAACCGAGTATAGATGCTGGTTTTCAACCAATTCGAAATCTCTGCGGCCACCAATTAAAGCCTTGGGAATTACATGCAGGTGTTAGCGTTCCATCATATGCATGTGGTCCAGACCACCCTGGATTTCGTGGGCTTGTTGAAGAAGGGTGTGTGTATGCGGTTGAACCGTTCAATACCACTGGGTCCAATGGCCGAATAAAGAATATCGGGATGAGGGACTCATCCAATATTTATCGAATTACAGGGAATGTAAACTGGAAAAGAGCGCTCGCTCGAAAACAACTCAAACCGCTCGGAGCACAATTAGCGCGCAATCTCGAGGAGAGATATGCGACCTTGCCATTCGCAGAGAGGTGGGCTTTTCCAATGTTGGAAAAGCCGTTCCCGGATGCTGATGAGGAAAATAGACAAAACAAATGGAA
>CAUZVL010000007.1:0-12812 GCA_963583355.1 Candidatus Thalassarchaeaceae archaeon | reverse complement strand
TCTATGGGTCAGAGCCTTATTATCGGGTCGAAAACCATGACGACTTGGTTGGCCATCTAATCTGTGCTTTAGCGCCCCACACTTCCGGTGGTGTACTTTCAAGAATTATTGGCTGGTCTAATTCATCCGGTGGTTATGCACACCCCTTATTCCACGCTTCAAAACGTAGAAATTGTGATGGAGACGAAGATGCCATCATGTTATTAATGGATGGTTTGCTTAATTTCAGTCGGAAAATTCTTCCCGCCAATCGGGGGGGGCAAATGGATGCTCCACTGGTTTTGACAACTCGATTAAACCCGACCGAGGTCGATAAAGAAGCTCTGAATGTCGATTCGGGCTGGCATTATGAAAGATGGTTTTACGAGGCGACCCTCAAACAACCCCATCCAAAGGTTTTAGCCAATAAAATGGATTTTGTCGAGCGCAGGGTTGGTTCTATCGCCGCGGTAAGAGGCCTTGGTTTCACCCACTCAACCAAAAATTTGGCCGAGGGCCCCGCCCTTTCTGCTTACAAGACACTCGACACTATGATCGACAAGATGAACGGACAATTATCACTCGGCCATAGGCTAAGAGCGGTAAATGTTAGAACTGTGGCTTCGAGTGTTATCAGATCCCATTTCTTACCCGATCTTCGAGGTAATTTAGTTGCTTTTACCAGGCAAAAAGTCCGTTGTTTAAAATGCACCCATTCTTATCGTAGAATGCCATTGGCTGGAATTTGTATCCAACCCAAAAAAGTAACTGGGAGCGGGATGGCTAGTTTTGGAGTAAAGAAATCGGAAGGTGGATTGTGCAATGGTAATTTGGCTCTAACGGTAACAGAAGGCGCAGTTCGCAAATATATCAAGGTTACAAAACACGTAATGGCAACCTATGGAGTCGATAATTATACTCGGCAAAATGTCGAATGGTTAGCCGAAAGTGCCGACAGTTTATTTAAAAATGACAAGGCAAAACAATTGTCATTGGCCGACTTTTTATGATTATTTCGGCCTGAGCGGATTTTGCCAAACCCCTTGGTTTTCGATTGGCTGAAGTTTCTGTACTTCTGGAGGTTCTTGCTTAGGTTTATTTTCGATTTTCGTTTTAATTTTATTACGTAAACCGGTTTCCAAATATGCTACGGCAAAGGTTCCTATCGAGAATAAAAATACTCCCTCCCACACCACATTTCCTAAGGGTTTGGTATAGAGGGTTGTGTCGCTATCAATGCCTGGATCGAGAATCGTTTGGAAAATTAAATCACCTGAACTTCCAGTCGATGAGAATTTGTTGCAACCGTCTTCAGTCGTTCCTTGGTCCTCGTATAAAATAGAATTTCCTTGTTTGACAATTATGCTATAATTCAATATCAGACCATTGCTGGATTTGAAACAATATTCAATGCGGTAATCGATTTCATCACTAAAAAGAGGATCTAATTCAGCACCGCGGTTTTCGGCAAATTCCGCCCCTGGCCGATTGATTTCTTGTGGAACCATTTTACCGGTTAAAAAAATCCAACTCGAATTGACGATTATCAAAGCAATAATCCACATTAGTTGATTTTTTCTCATGATTAGACCTCCAAACCCAGTATTCCCAATACCCGCTCCATCCACTGCAATTTTACTTTTTTGCGTTCAAGGTCGGTATTTGCTGACCATTTGCCGACTTTTTGAGTATCGAAGCCGACCAATTCTACCTTGTCCGCCCCCAATGAAAATGCGATGCATACCGCTCTATCTCCATCGGTAAAACCGCCGGGGTTAAACATCTTATCAATATCCATGGGGGTTTGATGGGTCAACATAATCGGATGATCGGAAGGCCAGCGGGCCAAAGCTGCTGACCAGTTAGCTTGATTATCGCCATGAGCGTGGAGGCAAATCGGAATTTTTGCATCTATTGCCCGATCCAAATATGGCTCGCCATCAGCATCACTAACCACTAAAACAACTTGAGAAAGGTCTTCGCAGGCCCCGATTGCCCCATCGGCGGCAATTATTGGATTTGAACTGACAACACCCGGTTTTGCAGCCGCGCCCACTACGGTAACCACCCCGGATAACTTTAATTTAAAAGAAGGGTTTTTGCAAATTTTTGAAAGATTGACCGCACTTTCAAAATCATCATCGAGCGACCAAGAAAAGGCTGACCTAAACTCATCCTGAATAGCGACCAGTTCGGGATTGACCGGTTGCATATTGAAGCGCCAGCGATAACTCACACATCAAACAGAGGGTTCAAGAGCCACCGCCCGAGTTTGAGAAAGGTGCCCATACCTCTAACCCTCCCGGATATCGCCGATGAGGTGACCCTTGCGAGATATCCGTTTTTACCCGATGCTAGTGGGTGGATTACTTCGATGGCTACGACTCATGGAATCGATCTCGATGAATTATTGGAAGGGTCGATGATGGAAAAAGCCCGCATCCGGGCCCGGGGCCGTTTGGTTGATTCGGTCGACGTGAAGGGCGGGGTTGAGGTTGCCGCGGTTGGAGATATTCACACATCAGAAGGGAGATTACTCGAAGCATTTTCCTTCTATTATGCTCGATTGGTCGTCACCGCAAGCGAGGATGAGCGATTAATCGCTCGTTGGGCTCAGGCCGAGGCGGAGCGCGCTCAAAAAATTCTTGAGAAAGACACAGCCAATTTACCCTTGGTCGCCTCTACCTATCTGAGTCAAATTGAAAAACAGTCAAATGGGGTTTGGAAAATGGGATTAGCCGATTTCATCGAGTTGTGTACCGGGATTACCGGCTCGCGATGGCGGCTTCCAAATTGTGATGTCAGAAATGGTTGGGTGGTTTTGCACCAAGAAAAAGAATATAGTTCCACCCGCAAATTAGCACGCTTATTGCGTGAGAGACTCAAAGGAGAAATCATGACTCAAGCGATGAGTAAAATTGAAAGCATGGATGAAAGTCTTGCGATTAGATTATCCGAACCTGTAGGGATGATTCGAGGCTTGGTCGCCTCGAAAACCGCTCAAACAATCGCACTTATCGGTGCTGGAGAAGAGGATTGGCCGCCTTGTATGAAAAAGGCGATTGGAGAAATATCTCAAGGGGTGAACGTCAATCATTTCGGCCGGGTTTTTCTCGCTTCGATGTCTAGAACTCTCGGTTTGCCGCAAGAAACTACCGTCGATTTTTTCCGAAGCGCACCCGATTTTAACGAAGGGACAACCAAATACCAAGTCGGGCACCTCTATGAAAGAGAATATACCCCTTCAGGCTGTGCTAAATTAAAAATAAACCATAATTGCGCGGTTCGAACCGGCGATGATAGTCTTTGTGACCAACCTTGGATGGACCACCCGCTCAAGTATACTCGGGCAAAACAAAGACGCCGGAGCCGTCAAAATACAGCCGTAATAATTGAAGATGCAGTCAAATCAGGCGATGATTCATCAAGTGGTACTGTGTCAGATAAATCCTAACGGAGGGTAAGTTGCATTGACTCGAACACTTGTATTAACTGTAGATAGGGATAATGACCTTGGTCAAAAAGCCGCAATCAGCGGCCCGGTTGTCGGCAGAAAACAAGTAATTGCGGCCGCCCTTAGGCTCGGTATTTCAGACCCCGAGGAAAGCGATACTAACGCAATCTTTGGAGCACTCCATCAACACGATGATCTCGCTGAATCAAAGGGTGAATCCGACGAGGTCGAAGTCGCAATATTGACCGGGGACGAGAAGGTAGGTGTACGATCTGACCGTGCGATTGCGGCCCAACTCGAAGAAGTAGTTGCAGAATTTCAACCCGATTTAGCAATTTTGGTCACCGATGGAGCTGAGGATGAGGCGGTTTTACCAATCATTCAAAGCCAGGTTAGAATAGACCACGTGCAAAAAATAATCGTAAGGCAATCCAAGGGTATCGAAGGGACCTACTATTACATCGTTAAAGCGCTTGAAGACCCTAAGTGGCGGGCAAAAATGTTGGTTCCACTCGGCACCGTTATGGCGATTTTCGGATTAGGTGTAATGCTACCCGACCAATTGGGTGGAGTGGTTATCGGCGCTCTACCTTTGCTTCTCGGTTTATTTATTCTATCCAAGGGTCTAGGTCTAGAAGCCACAATCAATCGTATCGCCCAGGAAATGCGCGAAAATGCAGATGCTGCAATGGCCTCTTCTCTATTGTGGACCGCTACCGTTTTCAGCGCGATTTTCGCGGTTGCGACTGGTTATGAAAGTTATGTTGAAATTTCGAAAGATGCTACTGCGTCGGTTTTATGGATTGCAGTATTACACTCTTCACTAGCTTGGATCGTTATCGTATTCCTCACTTCAACCGCAGGATTCATGATTCTAAGGTTACAAAAAGGTTCTTTCTCTGGCCGTTTGATTGTTTTAACCGTATTCGGCATGGTGGTTTATTCTTTCTTGGATAAAGGCTTAGAGATAGCCCAAAATGTCCTCACCGGTGTGAATTATGAATTTAGTCCGAACCGAATTTTCGACGATCTTCTTGAACCGATGATGTGGATCGCAATACTTTGGGTTACAACCACCATCGTTCGGGCGGTTCAAACTCGCCAAGCCCAATCCGAAAGATATTGGGGCATTTAGAATTTTCAAGAATTAAAGACCGATTCCTGCATACATTGCGGGCAGGTTACTCTGATAGGTCTTACTTCTGGAATTCCTAATGGTGAAGAACAGGATGGACAAATTATCGCTTGTCTAACTTGAGATTGTTTATCTCGACCTTCTTGACTCGGATTATACTTCATCCTATATTTATCTGGATTATCGATATATTGCGGCCCGGTGTGAATCGGTTGAGATTCAGATAAATCGACTAAATCTTTGTGGGCGCCTGGATTAAAATCACTGAATAGATCACTTTCGGTAGACTGTGTAGGCAAGGCGGGACCTGCTTGAAAAGCAGCCATCTCTTGCTGAATTTGCTCAGAAGAAATACCATGAATTCTGCTCACCGAATCGATTTCCAACATCTGTTCGTAATCTGAAAGGGTGCAAAGGCGGGCGAGGACCTCGTTTGGCAATGGCATTGATACGGCCTCGGCACATCTTTAGCAATGAAGGTTCACATTAGGTGTGTAGGTTTGGGACTTCCCGTAACAAAAGGGGGGTATTCTTCCAGAATACAACCGTAAATTGGCCAATTTAATGTAGTTTACCGGTAATATCTTACCAATATTGATTGATTCGGGAGGGTTCATATTACTGTTGCATTCATATAGGTGGGGGATTGGGGCCGGGCCAATTAGAAGGGAAGTACCATGGCCATCACCAAGTCAAGAAATCCGCCGAAAGACAGTCGCTCCGCGGCAGCTCGCTCACTTACATGTGGCCAAGTCATGACTCGCCCTCACGTGCTCAATCGTGATGCTTCGGTCGCTGATGCCCTCGAGATGATTACCAGTCATGACTGGGACCACATCTTCATCGTCAACTCTGAGCGAGTTCCGTTAGGTAGAATTCATGCTGTCGATATTTTAAAATTGATCGCTCGAAAAACCGTAAACCGCGATGTTGCTTGGATGCATGCGATACCAGCTCGCCAATTGATCACTCAAGAAACTTTGACCATGAAGGTCAAAACCCCTCTGCTCAAAGCAGCGGCCCTAATGCTTGTTCACGACCTAAACCAACTTGGCGTGGTCGACTCTGAAGGCGCGTTGGTCGGCGCGGTTAGCCACTCTTGTGTCGCTCGCCATCTACCTCGGTTTTTACTGTGAGCGAAAGTTCAACATAGAATTGTTAGTGCGACCACCATGGCCTCCCAATCTCCACGGCTTTGGCCATGTCCTCCCGGTAATTCTCCAAGGCCATTACCAACCCAACCGATTTTATTCACGATGAAGGGAATCATGGATTTGAGTCCACCACCGATGCCAAGCTCTCAAGACTTAACTTTGGCTCAATTACGAGAATATTTCTCCGAATTTTTACTACCCGATAATAAAAAATTAGGCGACCTAATCGACTTCTCAAAGCGCAAACCATTAATGGTGATGGGAGAATTAGCCAATCCCTATCGTCTCTGTGATATCATGGCACCAGATATGCCAATCATCCCGGTACGTCTAGAAAATATCTGCAGGACCTGGGCTGATAGTCTCGATAGCCGCGATGTTCAGCCCGGCATCCATCATATCACGATGGCAAGATTGCCCGGCTGGTGGGAGATTACACATCTGACGATGGTCGAGCCGGCTGACCTCAAGCGAATCGTCCAATGGCTAGATGGACCAAACCCCAACATTTGGTTGCCGAAAAGAATGGCTGAAGGCACGATTCGTTTAGAAGAAAATTACCAACTCATGCCACCTGAGCAAGACCAGATAACCTGGGATGGTATAACTGAAAAGATATTGGTGGATGTTCCACCATCTTCGGGTCCATCACTAGATCTCGGTACAATAATTGTGCCGATTCATACAATGAGCGGATGTTATAATTCTAGAGGGAGAATAGTCACCTGTGCTCATAAACCACAAACTGAATTCCACGAGGATTTATTTCGCCGGGGATCTTCATTTAAATGGTCCGATATCTTGAGTTTTATCTGATTCCGGCTAACTGCGAGCCGGGACCCCGGCGCTAGCCCCTCGATTTACCATATACCGAGGGCTTTACCACTCGGATTAATGAATGGAACTGGTACCCAGAAGACCGCTCGACTCGAGCGGTTGAAAATGGAGATTGTCGAGTACGTCTCGAACCACCCCGGCTGCTCTGCAGCCGATATCGTAGCTTACCTGTCGAACGAAAGAAGAATGAGAAATCATGGGCTGACAACCCGTAAAGTTGGATTTTTCATTCCGCGCTACCTAAAGAGCGATGTCGATTACAAACTCGACAGCTCAACCGGTAAGCGAATTTACAACGCGGCCTAAAAAGTCAATACGATAGGCGCTATCCCATCAACTGATGAGCCTACCTATCGCATCGGATCTTTGGTCCTCTCCCGGCACAGGAGAAATACCTGAATTTCCAAAAGGCACGGTTTGGACCGTCTTACCGACTTTGAAAAATCAACTAAATTCGCTTTTGGAAAAATTGGGTTCAAAAACCCGAGATGGCGTTAGTATCGACCAATCAAAAGGTCCGGTATTTATCGATTCTACCGCAAATATCGAGCCTGGAGTTCATATCATCGGCCCGAGCTATATCGGGGCTGAAACAACCTTGCGTCACGGCGCGTATATCCGTGAATTCTCATGGATTTGTGATGGGGCGATGGTCGGCCACTGCAGCGAAACCAAGCATAGCGTGCTCCTGCCGGGAGCAAAAGCACCTCATTTCAATTACGTTGGTGATTCTATTCTTGGCCCTAATGTAAATTTAGGTGCCGGGGTTAAACTTTCAAACCTTCGCAACGATGGCAAAGAAGTCCATACTATATTTGAAGGGAAAAGGATCGGAACTGGCTTGAGAAAGTTCGGTGCAATCCTTGGTGAAAACTGCCAATTAGGATGTAATGCAGTTTGTAACCCCGGGGTCGTATTAGGACCGAACGCGATGGTTATGCCCAATACGACAGTAACTGGAATCCATCCAGCAGATTCTAAAATCAGGTGATTTCATTGCTTTTTGGAACCGATGGAATCCGAGGTGAAGTTCTTTTAGATTCGGTCGATGACCAAAGCGCAATCGAAGCTATTTTACTAAATAGAATGGTTACAAAGGCTTTGCTTCGCTTGGTTGGCGAGGCATTATCCCGCCAAACTTCCCCCGGGGATAACGTGATAATTGGCTGGGATAATAGACCTGCGAATCCAGAATTGGTAGCTGGACTGACCCAAGGTTTGCATCTTGGTGGATGCAAGGTAATTCATGGTGGAATTTGTGCGACCCCGGGCTTACATAATGCCTTGTTGGAAACCAAATCAAAATTTGGTTGTATGATTACTGCAAGTCATAATCCGGTTTCGGATTCCGGAATTAAGATTTTTGACTCGTCTGGATTCAAAACCACGCCTGAACTGGAAGTTGACCTATCCGAATTGGTTTACCAATTAGCGGCTGAAGAGCGCGAGGTCGATTTTGAGGATCTCGAATTTTTGGCAAAACCCGAAACCATATTTAATGCAGATTTCGCTCATCAGGAATTATTGGTAATTCGTTTGGCTGAATTTACTGGGATGTTTGGGCCACCTGAAGGGGAATTTCTACTCGATTGCTCGAAAGGTGCCGGTTCGAACTGGCTAGCCCAATTATTATCTCATAATGGGGTGATAACATCTGAATTGAGCCACGATGCTCCAGCTTTGAACGATGGTTGTGGGGCTGGAGAATTATCGCCGACCGATTCTTGGACTTGGCTCGAAGCCGCAAGGTCAGACCACATATTGGTTCGCTCGGTTCAAAGGGCTGAGCCGGGGAAAATAATTGGAGCTGCACTCGACGGTGATGGCGACCGATGTTTATTTTTGGAGTCGACCGAAGATGGTTGTAAGGTCATGGATGGCGATAGTATGGCCGACCATATATTGAGGGCTGGGCGTGGGAAGTGGCATTTAGCAGCAAGTATTGAATCGGATTTAGCACTATCAACCTCTCTGAAAAGATTGGCAGCTGAAATTACATCATCACAAACCGCGGTCGGAGACCGTTGGTTATCTTGTGATCTTAAAGAAAGAGAATGTTCGGTTCTCGGAGTCGAAGATTCAGGTCATTTGGTTATGTCAACCCCGCACCCTCACGGGGGTAGAGCACTGGTTGGCGATGGTGCTGCAAGCCTATTTGCAGTATTGTGTGCAATTGGTGCTGAGCAGAGTTCTCATGAATTTAATCGCGGTTTTAAGCATCGGGTGTCGATAGATAAAACAGATAGGTCTCTTTGGACAGGAGCAAATGAGTTAGCCGATAAAGTTCAAAAAACCGCTGAGGATATTTTGGGTGAACTCGACCGCCATGGGCTTGAGGGTGAGCCCAATTTGATGATGTTAGAAAGTGAAGGAATTTCTATAGGTATTCGAAATTCGGGAACTCAAGCAAAAACAAATGTGAGTTTGAGAATCGCCCCCGGCCTAGATTTGGAAAAACCTAAGGCTGCAGCCCAAAAAATTATCGAATTATTGCGGGTTGCTTTGACTTAAGTAATTGCGATTTTTTCTTCATAAGTTTGCCCAAGCCAAGTAACCAATCCAAGCAGGATTGCGGTTGCGACCAACATGATGAGAACCAACGGTAAACCTGCGCCTGCAAGTGCGAGTTTTCCACCCATTGCAAGAGCTATAACCAAGTCTATTGCCCCGAAAATTCTCCATGTTCTACGCAGAGTGATAACTCCTATCAACCAAGAGGTTGTCGAAACCAAGAGGGTCATACAGACCATCAAGATAGTCACAATCTCGTATTGGGTGAAAGATGCTGGGATCAATAATAGATGGCCGATCAAAAGTCCTGCTGGTACCCATAATCCTTGTCTTGCTGAGGTTGCCCAAACCGCTCCAACCAGTCCGGCTAGGCCTAATGAAATGGCAAATAATGAGGTTGTTTGCTCGATCCCTTCGACCCAATTTGCCATTGCAAACCAGCTATAGGGCGCGAATATCGCGACTCCAACCATCAGTGCTGGCTGGGTCCAGCGTATTGAATTCTTGACCGCGAGTCCGCATGCCAATAGCCCGGCTGGCCCAAATGAAACGAAACAGAGCAAGGCGGCCCAGCCGAATCGGCCAGCAGCCCCACGGTGGTCCGATAAACCTCGCTTCAATCGTTCAGATTCGACCCACTCGAATAATAGTACGGCTAGCACCAAAAATATCTCAACCGAAAAGACCGGGATGGCCCATGAGTTTTCTGTGGAAAAGAGCGGGTCTACCATGATTTGATCGAGGCCCATAAATGCCGAAAGGGCTCTTGAAACCAATAACAAGCCAACGATTCCTTCAAGGGCCGAGGGGATTCTCAAACCGAGATCCTTTCTTCCAAGCAAGGAAATTCCGGCTAATATCATCAATGCTCCAAGTAAAACGAGCAAGCCCCATTGATCGACTAATTTTCCCGCCCCATCGCCCAATCTCGAAGAGATATGGATAAGTGTCAATCCTGCCATCGTTAGAGCAACCGGCGATTCTATGCCCATTATATCGCCTAATTGTAAACCGACTTGGTCTGCTCGCCAGCGGGCGATTCCAATGAATAGTACCGAGATAAACGAAGCGGCGGCAATAGCAAAAATACCTGAAGACGACCAAGCCAACCAAACCGCTACCAAAATCGTAACTCCGATGAATGTGAGAACGATGGTTGGCTTATGATGGATATCGCCGATGATCAAGTCGTGCTCGCCGATGGAGCCTCGGCGTTTTGAACGTTTATTTTGTTTTTCAGCCAAGGTGATTAAATCAGCATCGATTAATTTTAAATTACCACCCGATTCAATTTGGGATTCGATTGTTTGACGATTCATTTCGGCTCTGTGCTGATGTTTTTCAAGGCGCTCATCTCGCTTTGAAACCTGTTTCATTCTCGACCTGATTTCGCCTTGGGCTGCAAGCCAACCGCCAGTGATGATGAAACCGATTACCGAGACCGCGATAGTGAGGTCATCCTCAGCGTTCATCGCTGCAACACCCAAGGATACTATCACTGCAATCGTCGACATCGCTGGAGGCATCAATCGTTCAAACGAAGCTGCTCGGGGCAAGTAAAGAATTGCAATTATCGCAAAGGAACCAAATGCTGCGGCCCGTAATTCTTGAATTTTAGATGGGAAAAGTTCAGTATACGATAAAGTGCTATTCGCACCGTGTTCCAAACCGATGATAATTGTCATCATCGCAATGAATCCAAGAACGGTGGTGATTAATTTCCCTGGCATCAAAGCCTCATGGCTAAGACCTTCTCCCTCGGCTTTTCTTCTCGCATTATCCTCTGACCACTCTACCAACATGATTGCCGATATGCCGTAAAGCACTATCCAAGTCGAGCCGAACCCAAAGCGCCATTGCAAGATAATAGCCGCAAGGCCCCAGGTGATCAAAATCAATCTGGGGGTGCCTTGATGTCGATCTAGTCGAATGATTACGCTATGAGATAGCAATAATCCGCCCATCGCCAAAACCAAACCATAAGCTGGAATTCCACCCGGCCTAGTGATGAATAATATGGTAACCAATGCTAATAAAAATCCAAGATTCCACAATCTCATCATTCCGCTATCGCGTAAGCGAGCCCCGAATTCTGAAATTCCAGCCAATCTAGTGGCCAGATTGACCCCCGATTCCCCGAGTTTCAAATTTAATGGAATCTGCATTGCTATCAAGACTAATATGTAAATAGACAATTCAAATTCTGGCAATTGTATCGGTAGCAATTCAAATGACACGATTCGATTCTCAAATTTGCTTGCAAATACGAGTAACCAAATCCAAGGGGCTAATACCGATGTTCCAGCGAGTGAAGGAGAATCTCTTTGCAAGGCCAACCAGCCAAGCCCAGTCCAAATTAATAATTGGCTGACCAATAAGGCTCTTGCTCCCTGGTCGTTATCTGCTGGAATCAACATTGTCAACAGTATTACCAATACTATTGAACCGGTCCATAAAACGTGATCAGAAACCGCACTTTGGTGATTTAACAAGACTGCTGTGGTCAATAATGCACTCAACGACGCATATATTAACCACGGTTCTGAAAACGGAACATCGATAATTCCTTCGACCAATAAAATCAGTATCGTGAGTAAAATTGGCGTGGGCCACAGGGTGTATTTCTGTAATTCTTTCCATGATTCACCGCGCACGACCAAGTAAGAAGGAGCGAATGCTGAAATTAATAAAATTAGTTGAGCCAATGCATATCCTGTCTCCAAACGATTGGCCCCGATGGCCAATAAGGCGCCAATCATCCCTAATCCAACCGAAACACTCCACAGTCCCGGTTTGCCCAATCCCATGGCACTAAACCCTGAGGAAAACCAATTCTCTTCCTTAGCATAAGCTGCTGCCATAACCGCGTTAACCCCTGTTATTGCGAACATTAGCAAGAATAGTAACAGGGGATCTTCGAAGGGAACAATCTCGACCCCGCCGATAACCCAATTATTCGAAATCGCATGGAGGCCCATCCAAAGATAGGATGCGGCAATACCTAATGCTACGAGGTTTCCGGATTTTCTCAAATAAGCGAGCGAATGGAATAACAGGGTGCCAATTCCAATCATCAACGCGACACCGATTTGGCCGTAAAGAGCGCCGGCCCCGCTGCCGATAACCAACAACACAATGGTGGCTTGAGCAGCTATCGCGTCTTCGTCGTGACGCTGAGCAATGAGAATATTTAGTGCGACTAAAAACAGTAAAACGATGCCTAATGAAGTCGGGTCAATCCAGCCCCAGGCATTCATTGAAATCGCAAGACCATAGAGTAATTTCATCGAAATTATTACCCAGGTCACCCCTAGGATATGCATCCGGCGGTCTGGGATCCATTTCTCGCCTAACCACAATCCAAATGCCGCCATCGATAATAGTCCCACGGCCGACAAGGTCGGCCCTAAGGTCGTGCCCACTATCCCTCCAATCGCCGACCAGGTTACGATCATCGAAATTAACAATCCGATATGAAGGCGCTTTTCGCCTTCGACTGCAAACTCGGTCACCGAATCCATTTCCGGTTCGATTTCGACGGTGCCGTCCCGATTAATCGGGGATGATTTATCTGTTCTGGTAAAAATGTCGGCGATCTCGCCGACGGCCTCATCTATTTCTTTGACCTCTTCAACTTTTTTGGATTCGAGTTCGGGTTGTTCTTCCTCGAGATCTGCGACCATAAAGCCTCCAAGGTTTACTCCGGCAGCGCGATCAAAATCGCGCTTTGAGAGAAGTTCAT
>CAUZVL010000006.1:0-13280 GCA_963583355.1 Candidatus Thalassarchaeaceae archaeon | reverse complement strand
CCCTCAAATCTCTCCCTATAGGGAGAGCATCGAAAACCTTCAAAGACTTCATACGAGTCGAGTTGATTGCTCAGTGTGAGCAATGGGTGATTCTCGTGCCAACCATCACAAAGGTCTGGATTGAAGAGGACTGTATCACTTGTGATGCATGCGAGGATATTTTACCCGAGGTTTTTACCGTAACCGACGATTCTAGTTTCATCAAAGCAGAGGTTAGAGAAGACGGGAAGTTCGACCGAAATTCGGGTTTTTCAGTTATCAAACCAGAGTTCCGTGCCGAGTATTCTGATATTATAGAAGAGGCGGCTGAAGCTTGTCCGGTCGATATTATCAAATTCGAATATGATACAGCAGATGTTGACCAAGCAACCCCAGCGCCGGTCGAAGAAGTGGTTGAAGCAGTTAGCGTCGCAGTCGAGACCTCAACCGATGATGGGGTCTTAGCAAGCGTGTTAGCGGGTAACCGCTCTGTGGCTATATTCTTTGGTTCGCAAACCGGCAACGCTGCCGGTTTAGCAGAAAAGACCGGCAAATTAGCCGCGAATTTTGGCTTGGAAGCAAGCGTTATCGACATGGATGGATACGACCCATCGAAATTCGCTTCCCATAAGCGAATTTTGATCATCACCTCAACCTGGGGTGAAGGTGAGATGCCAGATAATGCCGAGACATTGTGGAATGCAACTTGTGCTTCTAACCCTAGCCTTTCAGGGGTTCATTATTCGATATGTGCTATCGGCGATACTTCATATGACGAATATTGTAAAGCAGGGCATGATTGGGACCAAAAACTCTCTGCTTTAGGTGCGACTTGCATCCAAAATATCCAAGAGTGTGATGTTGATTTCGATGAATCGTGGGCCCAATGGGTCGAGCAAGTTCTACCTCGTATCGCCTGTGTCGATGATAGTGGTACTTTTCAAGAGGAATTGGTCGAAGCGATGACCGCGTATGGCTCTGGTGAGGATGAAGGTCCAGCCGACGATAGCGATTTCAGCCCTGGTCAAATCGAACAGCCAGAAATATCTTTGACCTTGAAAATTTTCCGCTACGATCCGATCAAAGCCCAGAGCGGTTATGATACGGTTGCCTGCGTTTTACCCGGCCATGCAACAATTCAAGATGCACTGATAGCAATCGCCGGTGAAATAGATGGTTCTTTGACATTTCACCGCGGTCATATCGGCGGACTTAGCCCATTGACTGGCCTGAGAGCAAATGGCCGAATAGTCTGCGCAGACACGATGAGGATCTGTGATTTGGTGGCTTCAGACGGGGTAATCACCCTTGAACCACTTTCTGGATATGAAGTTGTAAAAGACCTCATGGTCTCATATGACCGCTACGATTCTGACCGAGCAAATTCTAAACCATGGATGGTCGCCAACCCCCGTCAAGGTGAGCGTTTAGCAAGCGGTAAACCAATGGGGGTAATGGCTTCGGCAAAGGCGATTGCACTCCATTCTATGGCTGATGTAGGCGGATTACAGATGATAAACTCGATGTCGGACACCTACATGGTCGACGATGATTATTCCGGGCCTGGCTTAAGTCTCCAACGTTGGGTTCGTTCACAAGATCCTCGTAGTGGAACTGAACACCAACGCTCGATGTTCGACCTTCTCCAGAAAAGTGGTGGAGTTTGGGACGAAGCCGATATTTCTTCGATATACCGACATGGAATAGATGGGGCTCAAGCAGCAGATGCTCTTTATGCAGCCCGTGCCCGCTTACTTGCAGAATTCAAGTTCGCCGGTAAGCCTGGTCGAATGGTCAAAGGATATTCTCGCTCGGTCAAGATGACTGGAAACGTCAACGAAACCTCGCTGTATCGTTCGGTCCTCGGACCGCTTGGTCTCGGTTCGAATATATTGAATGGAGTATCACTGCGAATGATGCTTGGTTTCACTCGAACTGGTGGGCCAATGATGCGGGGCTTCCAAGGAATGTTAGTCCCACCGGCAGGAATTGGCAAGATTCCAGATATGATAAATTTCAAGGTTGATAACCACCACGAAATAGTAGCGATATTCAATAAATTAGATCGGAGATTCTGAGGTGAATAAAATGGTAAAATATTCATATTATCCGGGAAATGTCGCTCGTCAAGCCAGTCAAGAGGTAGAGGATTCAATCCAGCCGCTAGCAAAATCACTCGGCATCGATTTGGTCGAGATGATAGGCTATAGTAGCGATGGTGGCGACATTATCAAACAAGGCAATGCGGAGCTGCAATTGGCTCTAAATGCTCGAAATTTCGCCATCGCCCAAAAAAATGGCTACAATATCATCACCCCTTGTGCTTCGGCTCAAGGAATCATGTTTGAAGCGCTTTCAATTCTAAAAAACGACCCAATCGCTTTGGCGAAAACTAACCGTGTTCTCGAGGATACTACCGGCATGACCCTTGACCCTTCAAGCCTTGAAACCAATCACCTACTCCACATTCTAGTTGAAGAAATCGGCTTGGATAAGGTCGAAGCCGCGGTAGTAAATCCGCTCGATTTAGATATCGCTTGTTATTATGGTCCCCATATGCAACGCGAAGGTGCTTGTGGAAATGACGATGTTTGGAATCCAAATTATATGGAACAATTGGTTAGTGCTCTAGGTGGTAGACCGGTTGAATATCCGAGCAAGACTATGAGTGTAGGTAACCCCTCACTCCTTACACTAGGAGATAGTGTAATGAAAATGACTGCGAAAGTGCTAGCTGATTCTAAGAAGGCTGGAGCCCATATATTGGTTAGTGCTTGCACTCTCTCACACTATAATCTCGATTCTTACCAAGGGAAAGCCGGCCGGGTTGCAAAACTTGATACTACATTACCAGTGGTGAACCTTACTGAGATTATTGCATTCGCTCTGGGCCATCACATCGATAGGTTCGCCCAATTGCGCACCCGTGCCCTAGTCATCGGCTCGTGATTACTTTAGCCGTGTAAGAACCGGTATAGGTCTCTTGCCTGAACCGAAGAAACCCCTTCAATAGCGCTCAAATCGTTTTCATTCATTTGACATAAACCCTCAATATCGAGCGCTTTTTCCATCACTCGTTGAGCGGTCAAAAACCCGATGCCTGGTAATTCTGCAAGGATTCGGCAGCGTTGCTTTAGAACTTCTGAAGTCCATCTTTTTGAAAGTGCTCCTTCGATAGCATCACCATTTATGATTGAAAGCACCTCTTGAGAGGCTGCTTGCAATGATTCGAGAATCGGATCGGGAGGTTTTCGTTTACTATGACCGGCGATCAAGTCAAGCATTCTCGCTTCCCTTTTTGCGGCGATTGAAACGAATCGCGCCGTCCCTTCGGTCGACCCGGTCATCAATACCGGGATTCCTAAATCCAAGGTGAGCCAAGCCATTGCTCCTTGAACTGCATTTGGATGGACCCTATCGGTTTCATTG
Organism: Candidatus Thalassarchaeaceae archaeon; assembly: GCA_963583355.1. Lineage (GTDB taxonomy): Archaea > Thermoplasmatota > Poseidoniia > Poseidoniales > Poseidoniaceae > MGIIa-K1. The sequence continues at coordinate 9,872 of CAUZVL010000006.1, read as the reverse complement.
GATTCGATAATCATGAGTGGGCGGGCAGCAGCGCTCATCAATCTCCTCGCCTGATGAACAAGTCTACCGTCCAATAGTGAATCTATCAAGTCACGAGCGCTTTTTCTTTCGATTAAAATACGCTCGGAAATTCTAATGTCACCGACCGGTAGATGCTCGAGACTGATGTCGTGGCCCATCAATTTGAGCAATGAGGGTAGGGTTGAAGCAGATTCTCTATTATCGATAGCGATCAATTCCAATGATTCATGCTCGATGCCGAGGTGATCGGTTTCACTGATTGCTGCGGCCGCAGCAGCCGATTCTTCATCTCTACTAGGCTGTGAGGTACCATTGAGAACCGGTTCCCACCAATTTCGATCATCTTCAATAGTTTTAGGTGGCTCAGGTCGGGCATTTGTAAATTCTGCTAAAGATTTCTGAGCTCTTGGTCGATTTGATAATTCTGGTACTTTTGGTTTTGATTGGGGTTGAATCGGTTCAGCGATTTTGACCTCAGGAGGCCGATATAGTCGTTCTTGCTCGGCCTTGATGAAAGATTCAGCCGGTTGACCTCCTACCGTGAACGAAGAGAGGATATCGTCTGTGGGGGGGGCCCTTCTGGGCAATCTCGATTGTCTTTTCAGCCGATCTAAAGTTCTATACATCGCTGCTTCACGCTTGATTGAAGCCATTTGGACATATTCGTCACGAGTGTTTTTTGAAATTAAAATATGAACATCGCCTTTGGTTTGCCGAGCGGTCCTCCCCCTCCTTTGAATTGCCCTTATCGCACTTGGGACCGGTTCATAGAGAATAACGCAATCGGCTGCGGGCACATCTAACCCCTCCTCGCCTACCGATGTTGCAACCAATACATTGATTTCACCCGAACGGAAGCGGTCCAATTGTTCCAATTGTTCTTTTTGTTTCATCCCAACATTACCACTTTTGCTCGATTGACCGACAAATCTTCCAGCCACAACTCCTTCTAACTTTGATAGGATTGAGATCAAATAATCGACTGTATCTCTATACTCGGTAAAAATGATGACCCTCCCACCTTTTTCAAGTTGGGTAGATGTAAGCGAGGTCACCAATTCGGGTTTAGGGTGAATCTCGTCCATATTTGCACAGATTCGGTGGAAATTATTTACCTCGACCAATGATAGGAATCGCTTGGTTTTCCTCACACTATCCGCTCTTGCTCGATCTAAATACTGAATTGCGGTATTCAATCCTTGGGTTTCGATTAAATCGAGCAATCTGTGAAGGCGGCGTAAATCACCGATTCGTTTCGCAGCATCATAACCCCGAGGGTCTCCTCTACCGATTGCTGCGCTAGCCCTCCGTTGAGCCTCATCGATCGCAGCAGTGGTTATTCTCCCAGTTCGAATCAGAAAACCGCCCCGCCGTAAAAACTCGGATTCCTCAGCCTCGCACATTCTGAGTGGCCGGATCAAGTCTAACAAATTATCAGGAAGGCTCAATCGATGGGATTCAACTTCCATTGCTGTAACATAAGGCCTGAGCAAATCATCTTCCTTGCGAGCAACGTGCAATCTTTCTATGCCTAATCTCTGAACTATCTCAATGACCCTCTCGTCCCTAACCCCAGGCGAAGCGGTAGCAGCCAATACCAAAGCTCTTGGATTTGAATCCAAATACATATCGCCCAATTGGGCCATGGAGTCGGAGCCCGTCGCGTGGTGTGCTTCATCCACAATGAGCAAATCGATATCTCCAAGGAGGATTCTTCCGTTGCGTGCATCGTTTCTAATCACGTGGGGAGTCGCCATGACAATTTTGGCATCGACCCACAATGTTTCCCGCTTTGCTGGTCGGACATCACCGGTGAGTACAATTATTTTATCCTCATCTATGGCGATCATTTCCCGAGCCATTCTCGCTTGTTGGGCTACCAATCCGGTCGTCGGTGCGACCAGGACTATCTTCCCCTCGCCTTCGATAGCTTCGGCCATCGCCATCCATTGGACCGCAGTTTTTCCCAAGCCGGTCGGCATGACCAATAGGGTCGAACCGGAGAGTGCTTGTTTTGCTGCAAGCAATTGATATGCTCTCGCTTCAACACCTTCCCTGAGGTTGGGATGGTCGAGAATTGTAGGCATATCTTCAACCTGTGTGGCGGGGGGTCAAGAGGATTTGCCCAAATTGTGGTTGATACTTTGGCAATGACCGGAAGGCTTGAAGACCACTTGTTTCGATAGCAGTCCAGCGGCCCGTTGAGCAGTGCATTACCGAACCACTCATATACGGGTGGAAAGTCGGCGGACTGCTCAGATGGTGAGTGGCCAGACATAGCGGGCAATGCATCGCATCCCGGTACTTTCGGTCCCAATCGTGGACTGCGAGCCAATGTCACGGCCTCTCCCTAGCCTGAAGAGCCTTCGCACGCCCCTATCGAGGGGCCAATACGTCGTAAAAAAATACATAGGAGGACGAAAATATGGCAAAACGAAGTCATCCACGCCGTGGTAGTATGGCATTCAGTCCGCGTAAGCGATCTGCACGTCATTTTGGCCGAGTAAAATCGTGGCCTACAACCGAATCTAGCGAAGTACGAGTGCAAGGGTTCGCTGGCTGGAAGGCTGGCATGACTCATATTATGGCTCGTGATCTTAATCCAGATTCGATCAGCGCTGGTCAGGAAATTAGAATTCCTGTAACCGTTGTTGAAGTACCTTCTATGCGAGTACTCGGTGTCCGTGGCTACCAAATGACTCCTTACGGCAAGCAAGCTGTTGGCGAGTCATGGGTTGACGCAGAACAACTTACCGAGTCCTTTCCACAATTATTCCGCCGCCTTCACTCCCGTAAAGAGCACGATGCAGACAAGCACTTTGATGCTCTTTCGGCCGCAGACCTCTGCGAGGTCCGTGTTATTGCTGCAACCCAACCTCATTCCATAACCGGAACTCCTTCCAAAACTCCTGAAGTCATGGAATTAGGATTGGACGGGGGCGACTTTGGTTCTCAACTAGAATGGGCTAAAGAACACCTAGGCCAAGAATTATCGGTTTCTGATGTTTTCGTCGAAGGAGCATTTGTCGACGCTATCGGCGTCACCAAGGGATACGGATGGCAAGGTGTCATCAAGCGATTCGGAGGTAAATTACAATCTCACAAGAACTCCAAGAAACGCCGTCAGCACGGTAACATGGGAGATTTCGGAACCGGGTACGTCCGTAAAACCATCCGTCAAGGTGGCCAAACTGGATACCACCAGCGAACCGAATACAATAAGCGCATCTTGTCTATTGCTAGCGCAGAGGACAAGTCGATCACACCTGCTGGGGGATTCCTCCACTACGGTGAAGTCAACTCACAATATCTTTTGATTAAAGGAAGCCTTCCTGGGCCTGCAAAGCGTTTGGTTACATTCCGCGATGCTACCCGAGGTAGCCTCAAGGTAGACGCACCATTCGAAATCACTTACGTAAGTACTGCAAGTAAGCAGGGGGTCTGAATATGAAGGTATCAGTTCACAACATTATCAACAACATCGAGCAAGATGAACTTGACGCTGGACGCCTCCAAGAGGTTTACGAGATCAGCGTCGAAATGGGTAAGAAGGTAACTTTACCTGACGCATTCGAATCCGAGATCCGCACCGACATGGTAAAACTCGCAGTAGCAAGTGCTAGAGCTAACCGTCGTCAAGCATATGGTTCCAATGCCCATGGTGGCAAGAGAAAGCCAATGGCTGGAATGAAGCACTCTGTCGAATGGTGGGGTAAGGGCCGTGGTGTGTCTCGTATCATGCGCCGAACCGGCCAACGCCGTGGAGCACAAAGCCCACACACTCTAGGTGGTCGACGTGCTCATGGACCTAAAGTTGAAAAAGACTGGTCTCGAAAACTCAACCGCACCGAGCGTCGTCTTGCTCGTAACTCTGCTCTAACCGCAACTACCAATATTGAGATGGTGTCCAATCGTGGCCACCGCTTCGATAGCGGAATTAAGGCGCTTCCGATAATTCTTGGTGATTATTCTGAGAATGGCGAGTCAATAGATATTGAAGCGTTCAACCTAAACGGCGGAACTCGAAAAATCAACGCAATTTTCACAGCACTCGGTCTGGGAGACGACCTCTCTCGAGCCCGCAATGGCCGCAAAATCCGAGCAGGAAAAGCAACCATGCGTGGAAGAGTCCACAAAGTACCAAAGAGCATTCTGTTGGTAGTCGCTAACAAGTATGGCCTTGCCAAGGCCGCCCGCAATCTTCCTGGTGTCGACGTGGTCGCCGCAAAAGATCTGTCTGCGGAGCACCTAGCTCCCGGTGGCGACCTCGGTCGCCTGACAGTATTCACAAAAGCTGCCGTGGAGGCAATAAACTGAGGAGGTGTGATCAATGGTAAATCCGTATAATATAATCCTAATGCCATGGATAACAGAAAAGGCAATGAGCGCTCGAGATTACGATAATCGTTTAGAATTTATCGTTCGACGCAGCGCAACCAAAGGCGATATCGCAGCCGCAGTAGAAATTCTATTCGATGCAGAGGTCGCTAAGGTAAACGTTCGAAATACCAAGAATGGTAAATTGGCTTCGGTCAGGCTCGCTGAGGGCTATAATGCAGATGAGGCTGCTATGCGTCTAGGCGCATTCTAATGAGGTGAACTATCATGGGTAAGAGAATTCGAGCACAACGGAAAGGCTCCTCGCCGCGTTACCGTGTATCTAGTCATAGATTCCCTGGTAAAAACAGAATCCCACGCGTTGATGGCGTAGTAGGAGAGGTTACTGAATTGGTACACAGTCCAGTCCACACCGCTCCCTTACTGAGAGTTAAACTCCCAGATGGTGAGACCACATTATTGGTCGCAACCGAAGGAATCGCAATCGGTTCATCGATCGCAATCGGCAATAATGTCGCTTTGAGACCGGGAAATATCACTTATTTGTTGAATATACCTGAAGGTACTGCTATCAACAATCTTGAACTACGACCAGGTGACGGTGGAAAAATCGCTAGAACCGCAGGCAACTCTGCTTTGATAGAGGCGCACCTTGGAGACAAGGTACGTGTCCGCATGCCATCTGGAGCTAGCAAAGATTTCCCCGGAAAATGCCGAGCAACGATCGGCGTTCTCGCTGGTCACGGTCGTTCCGAGATGCCACTGCGAACTGCAGGAGCAGCCCATTACAAGGCTAAGGCCCGTGGAAAAGCATACCCGAGTGTCAGCGGTGTCGCTATGAATCCTGTCGACCACCCTCACGGTGGAGGAAATCATCAAGCGGTTCACGGACCAAACTCCGTGGCTCGTGGCACCCCAGCCGGTGCAAAGGTGGGCAATATTGCTCCAAGCCGCACAGGTAGAGGCCGTGGCAAGAAAATTTGAGGTGATCTAAGATGGCAAAGAAAAAGAAGTCCTTCATGACCCCTAAAGCGAGCCGAAGAAAAGCGCGTAAGAAACGCTCAACTGTAAGCGGTCGCAAAAGAAAAGAATTCACCTACCGAGGATACGAGGTGTCAGAACTCAAGACAATGCCATTATGGCCTTCCGAAGAGGATCCAGAGGCCCCGTCAGTCATCACATTACTTACCTCCCGTACCCGTCGTTCAATCGCACGTGGTCTATCTGCAGAAAACGAGCATTTCATCGCTCGTGTGCGCCGCTCTACCGGCCGCACCGTTCGTACCCACCGCCGTGATGTCCCAATCTTACCTGAATTCGTCGGCAAGATACTTGCTGTCCACGATGGACAGAAATTCGTCGAAATTGAGGTCAAGGCTGAGATGATTGGCCATTACCTAGGAGAGTTTGCTCCGACCCGCCGTAGTGTTACACACTCCGGACCCGGTGTCGGTGCTACCCGCTCTTCATCCAACGTAGCGCTAAAGTGAGTTGATAATTATGGGATATACTAAGAAAAACATGGACCGCCGGTCCAAGCGTAAGCAACTTCCTCAAAAGGGTTATACCCAATTATTGCAAGGAAGTCGTCTTGCTACCGCTCGAGCTGTCAATGCTGATGTTCACGTCAAGCACCTGTTCGAAATCGCCCGTGCGATCAAGAATCGTACCGCTGGGTCGGCAATAGAATTCCTAAACAATGTCCTGAAGATCGATAGTGACCGTCCTGATATCCGCCGCAAGGCTACAGCAGTACCGTTCACACTTGGATCTGGGAATCTAAAGCGCAAGCGCTCCGGCCCATCTATGGTCGGACACCGACGTGGAAAAATGGGCCCTGGCCGATACCCGGTCAAGGCTAGCAGAATTATGATCAAATTGATCGAAAGCAGCATGGAAAACGCACGCCACCAGTACGAAGACATCGACCCTGAGGAGATGGTAATCACCCACTGTGCGGCTCACCGAGGCCCAATCAAGAGAGGATGGATTCCTCGTGCTCGAGGACGTGCTAGTCCTAGTAATCACTATCGTGTCAATCTCGAGATTTTCCTTGAGGACTTCAGTGGAACTGAAGATGAGTTGGAGGACGACTTCTGAGGTGTTTTATCATGGTTAACAATAAGAGTACACTAAGAAAGATCATCGACCGAAACGTCGAACGTCAACTAGTCAAGGAGTTCTTGATGAACAATACCAAGAAATCCGGATTCGGCGGTCTCGAGATTCGCCGAACCCCGGCAGGAACTGAAGTTACCGTCAGAGCAGAACGCCCAGGAATGGTCATCGGACGAAAAGGAAAGATTATCAACGAATTACAAAAGCGCCTCCAAGAAGAGTTTTCACTCGACAACCCTCGCCTAAAGGTCGAGGAAGTTGAAGACCCAGCTCTTAATGCTCAAGTCATGGCTGAAAAGATTGCAAGCGCAATGGAGCGCGGTTGGTATTACCGCCGCGCTGGCCATTCAGCAGCACTAAACATCATGGAAGCAGGAGCGCGTGGTGTTTTGATTACCCTCTCAGGAAAGTTGACCGGTAGTCGAAACAGAACTCAGAAATTCCTTCATGGGCACGTCAAATATTGTGGTGAAACCGCATTGACTCACATGGATAAAGGACAGTCTGTCTGTATCAAGAAACTTGGAACCATCGGTGTAACCGTCGCAATCATGCGCAAAGGAACCAAATTACCTCACGAGGTAACTATCTATTCTGAAGAAGAACTACGTATCCAAGCTGAAGCAGTAGATGCAGAGGCTGCCAAAGAGGAGGGGTCCAAATGAGTCATGTGAGCAACCGTGAATTAGCATCGATGAGCCAGGAGGCTATGGGTGACCGACTTACAGAACTTCTAGAGGAACTTCTTCAACTACGTGCAGAGCAAGCTTTGGGTGGAACTCCATCTAATATGGGCGCTTTCAAAGCAACCCGTCGCTCGATCGCTCGAATAAAAACCAAGATGGTTTCCCAGTGAGCATTAAAAAACAATAAAATAAAGGAGGTGAAAAAATGGCTGCAATTTGTAACGTGTGCGGATTACCTGACGAATTATGTATTTGTCAAGAGATAGCAAAGGAACAACAAACAGCAACCATAACCACCGATCGTCGCCGTTACGGCAAGATCGTCACCAAGGTTGAAGGAATCGTCGATTCGGCGATCGATATCAACCAATTAGCAAAGTTGCTCAAGAACCGCTGCGCTGCAGGTGGTACCGTCAAAGGACGCGTCATCGAATTGCAAGGCGATCACAAGAAAAAAGCAAGCGCCGTCCTGCGCGAAAACGGATTTAATGTGGAGGTGCGATGAGATGGTCGCCGATACTTACCACCAACCTTGGATTGGGCGCAACCTACAAGTTGCATCCTCAACCGACTCGACTTTGGTCGGTCGTTCTGGGCTCGTCATCGATGAGACCAGAGAAACCATCACCTTGTCGGAGGGCGATTCTCAAATCGTTCTCGGCAAGAAATCAATTAATTTTCAAATCGATGGAGATGAATCCATCATCGTCGGAGGGCTGGTACGGCAGCGCTCCGAGGACAGAATTAACCGTAACCACAAGATGGAGTGATCAAAATGCGTGATATTGGAGTTGACGTAAAAGTACCTGATGGTGAATGGGATGGCAATATGAATTGTCCCTTCCATGGAAGCTTGCGCCTTCGTGGCCAGGTATTGGAAGGAACAGTCGCAAGCATAGGAATGTCGAATACAATTGTTATCGAACGTCATAATGTTCGATACATGCAAAAGTATGAGCGATACGAGAAGCGAACCAGCGCTCTGAGCGCACATCTTCCTTCTTGTATCGGAGAGATTTCGGTTGGTAACAATGTCAAGGTAATGGAATGCCGCCCTCTTTCTAAGACGGTCTCATTCTGTGTTATCGAGAACAACGGTGGTGATATCTGATGAAGGGAATTGCAGGTAAGCAAACCCGTGGTCTGCCGACAATGGCAAGACTACAGGTTGCTGACAATACTGGTGCAAAGATTGCTCAGGTAATCAACGTTCGAAAACTTGGCGGTACAATGCGTCGTCTCCCAGCAGCTGGTGTCGGTGATTTGATCAAGGTCTCCATCAAGAAGGGTACACCAGAAACCCGTCGTCAAATGTTTGATGCAGTAGTTATCCGTCAACGCCGTCCATTCCGTCGAATCGATGGAACTTGGGTTCAATTCGAAGACAATGCTTGCGTCATCACAAATGAGAAAGGCGATGTCCAAGGGTCCGATATCAAAGGACCAGTATCCCGTGAGGCAGCAGAACGCTGGCCTCGTATCGCTGCAACAGCAAAGCAAATCGTTTGAGGTGATTTTGAATGGTAAAGAGTAGCAAACCAGGAAAGCAAAGAAAGGAGCAATATAACGCTCCACTCCACATCAAGCGTAAGCGAGTTCGAGCTCGTCTTCAATTAGACAAACCAGATCCACGTCTTGCTGGTGTCCGAACGGTAACCATCCGGGTCGGCGACACAGTTCGTGTCCTCCGTGGCGATTTTGCTCACGGCGGAAAGCGCGTCGGCGGAAAGCGCAAGGCAGACCCACTAAGCGGGAATGTAATCCGTATAAATTCAAATAAAAGCCGAATTTTTATCGAAGGTGCAACCTCGACAAAATCCGATAATAAAGAGGAAGGATTGTCAGTCCACTCCTCGAATGTCGTCGTCGTCAAACTTGACGAAACAGACAAGTTGCGAATGCAAAAAATGACCGGAAATAGGAGTTGAATAATATGGGAAGCAGCAGTCACTTGAAGCGTTTGGCCATCCCTCGTAGTTGGCCACTACCGCGCAAAACCACCGTTTGGGTTACCCGGCCTCGTGCCGGAGCCCATACTTTGGAACGAAGCATGCCGATCAATATCGTCATCCGTGATGTATTGGGCATGGCTCATTCGACCCGTGAGGTTCGAACTATTCTACACAATGGCCTGGCAAAGGTCGACGGTCGTATCGTCAAAGATACCCGCCGAGGTGTCGGATTGATGGATGTTCTATCACTTGGCGAAGAGAACTTCCGTTGTGTCCTCGACACAAACGGCCGTCTTCGCTACCGAACTATTTCTGCTGAAGAAGCAGGATGGAAAATCTGTCGAATCGAAGGCAAGACCACAATTAGTGGTGGCAAGACTCAAGTTCATCTACACGATGGCCGGAATCTCATCGTCGAAGATGCAGTAGAGCACAAATCTGGCGATTCATTGAAGATTTCTCTCCCCGACCAAAAGATACTCGAACATATCAAATTCGCAGAGGGAACTCGTTGCATGTTGGTCGGTGGAACCAATGTCGGTTTACTAGCTGACGTCAAGGGTCATATCATCAAGCGTTCAAGTATGTCTAATGAAGTTGAATTCGATGGTTTCGGAACTACCGAAGAACTAGTATTTAGCGTTGGAAAATCATCCTTACCTGGCGTGGAGGTCTCTCAATGAGTGATTCAAACCCAATGGCAATGCCACGCATTACAAAAGTTGTTATCAACATCGGTGTCGGTGAAGGCGGAGAT
>CAUZVL010000005.1:0-13528 GCA_963583355.1 Candidatus Thalassarchaeaceae archaeon | reverse complement strand
TCTAGAGTTGCTTCAGGCAACCATTCACCGACGGTATTGAATGCCTTTTCACCCGCTAGGGTTTCCTTCCAAACTATTTGTTTTTGCCCGCCGTATGCTTTTGCGATAGCAGCGTTAACCACCTCCATCATCACAGGAGTGATATCAACGCCGATTCCATCACCTTCAATATAGTGAATTATCGGGCGGTTTGGAATATTGAGTATTCCATTTTCCATAGTGATTGGAGTTCCAGACATAGCTACCAAACCGGCCCACTAGCGACTCCTTCATCAACGCGCCGGTCATGGTTGGATTTTATCACCATCCGATAGATAGGCCAAAACATGCAGGGCAAAGTAGAATGGACCGGTGGGCACGGATTAGTTGGAATTACCGCAAATGGTAAGAGAATCGAAATGGATTTTGAAGACGGGCCAGGGCCGATGCAACTCACATTGCAGATGGTTGGAGCATGTTCATTGGTTGATATTATCGTTGGATTAAAACAGCGAAACTTCTCCAAAGTGTGGGTAGATATGGATTCGACCAGAGCCGAAACCAGCCCACGGTTTTTCACATCGATGCATTTGATTTACCATGTAGAGGGTGATGTTCCGCAAAAATTGGTCGAAAGATTGGTCGATAAATCCCATGAGAAATATTGTTCGGTCTCGAATTCTCTAAAGGAGTCATGCGAGATTACAACCGAAGTAATAATTCATTGAACCGGACTAAGGTCGTGAACTATCCAACCATCGTCAATACTGATATTGGTACATTCAACATCTAAGCCGGAAGCCAATACCAATTGGCGAGGTAAGGTTTGAAGACCATGTATCAGCAACCCAGCGAGCGCATCGTGGATTCCTACCCAACTCGGTGCGAGGGTTTCAGGAGCCGGAACCGCGGTAATCGCACCGTCGACAACAACTTTTGCCCAAGGCCGGACCAATCCAGAATCACCCAAATCAATAATCATAGAGATGGTTAAGCCATTCCCATCAATACTCAGACTCGAAGAGGATGGCATCAAGGTTAACCCTTCTGGCAAGCCAGATAATCCCGCCTCGCCGCGTTCGTGCCGCTTTGCGACCAAGCGGCGAACCCATGCGATGAGAACCGAGTTACAATAGACCAAATCTCGCTCAGGAGGGGGGGAGGATTGTTCGGTTCCATTATCCCAACCCCAAGCACATTCTTCGCCTTCTAAGGGTAAGAGTTCAGGCATCCAAGAGAGGGTCTCGGATTTTGCTCCTTCGAGATCTACCTTGACAAATATCGGACTGTTCTCAGATGAAATAAACTTTTCTTTGGTTGTCTGAGAGATTTCAACCACCAGTCCCAAAATCACCGCAAGGGGATCTAGAGCGGCTGGCCAATCTTCCAAATCTTCGGTTTCAACCTCGAGCCACGCGCCTTCGGCAAGAGCTTGCCCCAAACCTAATCCATTAGCAAAAGTATTCGCGTCGAGCCAGGTTTTCTTGCTCAGGCCAACCTTGAGAGCAGCCTTACCCATCATTTGAACCGAGGGTACTAAACTGGATAAATCATTGAGTGAATCGAGCCATTCTTGGAGGATCCCATCACCATCTCCAAATGAGCGGCGATTCCCTTTGGAAATACTTCCAAGCCATTTTTCCTCTTGTACAGCACGGTCTAAATCACTCAAATTTAATTTAGACTGTAAATTTTCAAGCATCTGAGCGCCTTGTCTTGACAAGGCACCATCGGACCATGCCAAAGCCAATCCGTGCTCAAAAGGGGTTGGAGACAAAAAGTTCAACCTCCAATAATAGTTCTAACCAATTCTAAATGACGTTCAAAACTAACTCCGAGTTCACTACGTTTCCGGGCGAGTAATTCGACCTCAGAGGGGTCAAGAATATCATCGACCCATACCGTTTCCAGAAGCAACCGATAGGTCGATTCTGCAGAATTGTCCGGTTTTAGAGTCTCGATTTCAGGGGTTGGAGCGGTCTCTTCCTCAAAACCAACAATCAAATCTTCACCACCAAATAAAGACACTTCAGGGGGGCTATCTTCCTCGTCTTCTAAAAAAGCAGAGAGAGGGTCATCGTCCTCAACGAGTGCATCCAAGTGAGCAGAATCTCTTTTAGCAAGTGGTGTGGAATCGACCTCTAATTCAGCGAAAACATCGATATCATCTTCATTCTCTTCTGGTAAATTGGATTCTCCAAATGGTAACATAATCTCACCTTGATGACATTGGGGGCTTACTCCATCCTTATTCAAACCCCCTCTTAGTTGATTTCCTTCGGTCAAATCCATGTACCATGAATATATAATGCTAGATGAGCGAGGGAGTACCATGATTGGGCGAGAGGTATGGGGTTGGAGAATTCTCGCTTTAATTCTGATAGTACTATTGGTCCCCACTATTCCCCACCTTGATGAAATCGAATCCGAATGGCGAGATTCTTTTCATGGAGTTGAAATACCTCTTGTAGATGACGAAAACCAAGAACCTCAAACCGCCGACCAAGCAAGCGATGACCAAGCAAGCGATGACCAAGCAAGCGATGGCCAAGCAAGCAGCGATCAAGACGGAGCAAGCGCCGAGGCAAATGTTGAACTTTCTGAGGATGAAGCCGAACCGGAAAGTACAGAGGATGATTCTAGCACCGAACCAATTATTGAAAATTCCAGCCAACGGAATTGGGTTTTACCGGCAACTCAAGTATTGGCTCTGACATTTATGATGATTATGGCAGTCGGGTTAATCACTTCGACAGCGACCGTGATATTAGCATCTGAAGCGGCGAGAATGGGAATTTTATTGGCTGTACTTGGACCTTTGATCGGCATTACCCAAAGAGGCGAAGGTGGAATTTTCACCAGGGGCCGTTTGCTCGGATTTATCGAAGCGCATCCTAGTATTCACTTCTCAGCATTGAGAGATGCGCTTGAACTCGGTAACGGAGTTACCGCACATCATATTCAAATTCTCGAAAAGGAAGGTAGAATATTTTCTTGGATGGATGGGCGAATCCGCAGATTCGCATCATCTGGTATTGATCAAAAACGCCTCAAGGAATTACAATCGCCGGTAACCGGTATGCAGATTGCGATTATGCAAGTCCTAGCCCAAAGTGGAAGGGTTGGAATTAGATCGGGGGAATTGAGGGCACAATTAGAGACCAGCCGCCAACTACTCTCCTATCATATGCTACAATTGGGCGAGAGGAAGTTCGTCAAATCTACCGGTAAGGGTCGAGCAATTCGCTGGTCTTTGCTAGATAAAGGGAAAAAACATTTGGATTCAGCCGGCCATCTTGTAGATATTTAATTCGGCAAATTAATTGCTGAGGCCAAGGTGCCATTGGATTCGTGAAGCGGCTAATCATTTTGGTTTTGGCAGTCACCCTGCTCGGATCCACGGTTTCGAGCAGACCTGGTGGAATCGATTCTTCTGGCAATAATGGCTGTTATTGTCACGGCGGATCCGATGAGACCACTTTGGTAAGTCTCGAAGGGCTTCCCGAAATATATGAGCCCGGGGTAATATATTCGATTTACATCAATATTACTTCGCCAGTCATTCAAAGTTCTGACCTTGCACAAGGAGGTTTTAGATTGACCAGCGACTCTGAGTATAATGATTTTGAGATAGAAGGTGCCCAATTTATCGAAGGGGGACTGACCCATAATTATTCGATAAACGGCATTAGATCTTGGAACGGAATTTGGACCGCTCCACAAGAATCTGACCTCGGGGTCAGATTCACTTTGGCTGGAAATGCGGTTAATGGTGATAATTCATCTGATGGCGATGAATGGAATCTAGCAACCTATTCGACCCAAGGCCCGGATTATGTAGGAGATCTAAAACCTGAAGATATCAAACTTGGGTTATCGACTACCGAGATGGTAGCCGGAGGGCTAATCGTGTTAGCACTCGGATCTTTTGTTTTTGCATCAATACGTGATTAATTCACGAACTCGATATTTCGCGCCTTGAGCGCTCGGAGTTGACGGTTTTCTGAGGCCCCGTAAATTTGATTGGATTTTACTCCGGTCAATACCAACATTACCCGGATTTCATCTTGGAGATTTTCATCCACAGCAGCGCCCCAAATAATACGAGCATTAGGCGAAATTTTTGATTTGATTAGTTGAGCGCATTTTTCTGCTTCTCCTAAAGTGAGAGATTCTCCACCAACCACATTTATCAGCGCACCTCTCGCATCGCTCACATCTAATTCCAATAGTGGTGAATGTAGTGCCTCTAAGGTCGCAGCCTCAGCTCGGCCCGGTCCGCTTGCAGCACCAAGTCCAATCATAGCGACTCCTAAACCTGAGCCAATTACCGATTTCAAATCTTCAAAGTCGAGGTTGACCATTCCATCGGTAGTCAATAATTCTGTGACACCAGTAATGGCTCGAACCAAGAGTTCGTCGCCTACTCTAAAAGCACTAGCGATTGGTAAATCCTTGACCCCTTCGATCTCGAGAAGTTTCTCGTTTGGAATGACCAGGATTGTATCGCAATATTCTCGCAATCTTTCTAAGCCCCATTCGGCATTTTGGCGCCGAATATTGCCTTCTGAATTAAATGGATAAGTAACTACTGCAATCGTCATCGCACCTTGGGCTTTTGCAAGTCGAGCGATTTGTCCTGCTGCACCGGTTCCAGAGCCTCCGCCCATTCCAGCGGTGATTATCGCCAATTGGGTATCATCGGTAATCTTGCGCAATGCAACCTCACTCTCGAGCGCAGCTGCTTCGCCTTTGCCGGGGTCGCCTCCTGCGCCTCTTCCGCGTGCGGTTCTACCGATGAGTATTTTATTTTCGAGTGGGCTCATCAATAATGCTTGAGCATCGGTGTTGATCGCATGACCGGTGACAAATTTATTTTCGAATAATCCCTCTTCAAATAATCTCGAGATGGCATTACAGCCGGCTCCGCCAACACCGTAAACCTTGATTCTCGGTTGGAGCGATTCCAAAAGGCGACGTAATTCAGCATCGTTGGAGTCCATATCCTCAATGCTTGTAGGTCGTATTGAAGGTCCTTCTTCGGTTTCGGCAAGTTCCAAAACACGCTCGATAAGATGACGCATGGGCCATGATGCCCTTTCGACCTACCTTGAATGTGCCGCCTCAATTAGGGGGGTCCAATGAGGTTAGCCTACCCTATTGCTTAGTCTCGAAGTCCATCTTCACAGACCTGGTAAACACATTCCCCATCAGGAAGGTTCGGAGAGTCGACCAATCGAGCAATTCTTCGGCCACCTTTGGCCTTGCGCAGATATAATCTGAAAGTAGATGCGTGTGCGAGCACGTGACCGCCGACCGGCTTGGTAGGATCGCCCCACATAGCATCAGGTTTGGACATGACTTGGTTGGTTACCAAAACCATGGCATTGTTGACATCTGCTAATTGTTTGAGGTCCTTTAGGTGACGGTTGAGTTTTTGTTGGCGGGTTGCTAACATTCCTCGGCCGATATATTCAGATCTGAAATGACTGGTCAAGGAATCGACGATAATCATTTTGATATTGAGTCCACTACCCATCCGTTTGATCTCTTCAGCCAGAAGCATCTGGTGAGCTGAATTATACGCTCTAGCAACATGGATTCGGTCGAGAACAGCCTCGGGGTCGAGGCCGCGGCCCCGTGCCATTTGGGTGATTCGCTCGGGACGGAATGTATCTTCGGTATCGATGTAAACCACGTCACCATCGAGGCCACCTTCGGAGAGTGGCATCGTACAATTAACCGCGAGTTGATGGCCGATCTGGGTTTTTCCAGAACCGAATTCACCGTACACTTCGATTAAGGATTGGGTTTCAAAACCACCTGCGAGTAGATCATCGATCGATTTTACCATCGAGGATAATTTCTGAACCTCTCTACGTCGTTCCATTAATGCTTTTCCACTAAGGAAGCCGCCGATATTAGCCATCTTCTTGGCCGCTTGGATAATCTTACCAGCGACCGCTTCACCAAGTTCTGCTTGGTCAGCTAGGTCGCCAGCGGACATTACCGCTACGGCTAGTAATTCATCGAAGCCCGCTTCACGCAATTTTTCTGCGGTCGCTGGTCCGACACCGGGGAGGTCATCGATGGTCGGTTCGTGTACTTCTTCTTCTTCCATCATTACCACCTCAACTTCGGGGGTCTCTTCGTTCTTCTGCTTCTTTGGGCTGGTCTTGGTCTTGGTTGCCATACAAAACTAAACTATCACCACGAGTATATGAACAAAGGCAGAAGAGGTGAGTGCAAAACTGAAAGTAAAAATTAGCCCTCATCTGAACTTAAGCGCGGTGCAGCGGTATGGCAACCACTTTCACTTCACTTTCAAGCTGGGCGGGGGTTCTTTGCTGATTCAGAACCTTCAAGATAGTGAATCATGATTTCGTTATCGACGTTAACATTATCTCCATCGGCGACAACCTCGAGGGTCCAAGTTCCTGCAACAATCGCCCTGGTAGTACCTTCCATAGTTTCGGTCCCACCATCGTTAATAGTGCCGCTTCGTGAATCGACCTCAGCATCGTCTCCATTTTTTAATGACCATGTAGCATCGGAATTACCACCTGGAAAAAGGAAGGTTCCAGGTGGGTTTTCCACGGTCGAACGGTACATGATGCTCTCAGCTAGCGGAATATGGTCTTCTGTATCGGGTGTAACTTCGAAGGTCATCGATGATTGAGCGGTATTATCATCGGTCCAAACGATGGTCATATCAATTCGAATTGATACATATATCATGTGCTCATTTCCTTCATCATCGATCGCACCAAGGGTGACATTGAACAAGCCGTGGGTACCATAGGTATAGGAAAGTTCAGCCCCATCGGTTGGATTTTGAGTAACCATGTCACCACCATCACCTGGGATCAAATAAATAGATGCGATCTCACCTTTGGCAGAAGTGGTAGATCCAAAATCAAAAGTCATTTCAACATCGGCTGATGTTGGCTGGTTTTGCCCGTTTTGGAAATCTTGTTGAATAGTCCCCGAGGTTTCATCGTAGTAGACAATCAAATCGATTGGACCAGCATATTCGGTTGGACCATCATCATCTCCTCCAAAGCAGCCAGCAAGGCTAGCACAAAGCAGCAGAGTGGCCAAGGCAGATGCGCGCATATCTAGTCTCATCAAACCTCGGTGACAGGTCATCTGCCAAAAACCCAACTCTAAATTAACCATAAAATAGAGGGCGGTGGGTTCAAGAACATTCACCACGGCGCCCGGTTTACAGCGAGGTGGGGTAGTTTGGATATCCCGTCGGGCTCATAACCCGGAGATCGATGGTTCAAATCCATCCCTCGCTACCAGTAAATGGCTCTCAGTTGGTGCTATAAGTATAGTAATCGTGTTTGGGAACCAATGAATCCATCGCTGCCTGTAACCTTACATTTTTCGCTTGTTCACCCGCTTCGATGCTGCTGATTTGTCCATCGATTGAGGTTTTTATCTCCCCTCCGAGCACTGCGGCGATTCTAAGTGCGTCGGCGCTAGGCCGGCCTTCGATTTCGAGGACGAAAACCCCGTTTGACAATATGACAGGGCCGGCTGTTTGAACCAATTTTGTCAGCAATTTTAATTTGCCACATAATTCGGCGCATTCTAGTGCTGCTGCAATGTGGCCCGGCATTAGTTTTTCACAGCGCTTAAAGGCCCTTTTTGCTGCAGAGTTCTTTTTTGCGTTGGCGTGAATACAGCCAGCCAGACGGTAATCTTCAGCCGCTTGAGTAAAGTCGTGTCCAATCGCCTTACCTAGGCGATTTCGTTGTTTGTGCAAAAGCGAGATTGTAGCACGGGCTCTATTGAATTTGGCTCGAGTATTTAGAATTCCAGCAAGAATCCGCAAGCCTTGAACCAAAACTTCTTGATCTGAATCGTCACGGTCTTTGCGATAAAGCAATTGCTCGGTCATTTCACTGGCCATTACCTCGGCCAATTCAGTCCGGCCTTCGCGGTGATAAGCCCGCAATTGCTGCAAGCCAGCTTCTGGGCTGGTTGCACCGAACATGGTTGGGCCAACCCTTCATGGGTCATCACAGCATCGGCGCTGCGGTCAATGTTTTGGTAGTTTCAACACCTTCTATATTTCGAATCTGTGATACGACTACATTGGATAGGAGTCCAAAGTCTACACATTCTAATTTAGCAAATATATCGTATTCCCCGAATAGAAGAAGCGTCTCCTTTACTTCCGTAATTCTTCGCAATTGGGCTACTACGTCGTGCTCGCGCCCTGGCTCGGTTGTAATGAGCAGGACGGCCACGGCGTTTTCATAAGTTTTTTTGGCCATGGTGGTATCTCAATCCATGACACGGCAGCCATGATGTTTAACACTTGGGTAGTCTTACCCCAATATGTGAGCAGGAATCAGGAAGCGGTTTTCTCGATAGGGGTTATCGGTACCCCGGGTTGTGGAAAAACCACTTTATGTGAACAATTACCATTCCCGGTTATTTCATTGACTCATCTCGCTCAACAATCCGACAATCTCGGAAAGATTGAATCGGATGGTTCGCGGGCGATGGATGTCGAAAAGATGGCCGCTGAATTCGTCCAGCCCTCCGAGACGACTCTCTATGATGGACATCTAGCACATTACATGCCGGTTGATGCTCTCATCATTTTGCGTTGTCCACCGTCCCAATTACAAACGCGTTTAGAACTTCGAGGCTATAATAGTGAAAAGGTCAAAGCAAATGTCGAGGTTGAAATGCTCGGCGGCCCTTGGAATGATTTGATCGATGATGAAAGACCAAAATTCGAAGGCCTCGATGGGGTGTTAGATTGGATTTACGCAAATTGCCCGGCTCAAGCAACTCCTGAAAATGCAATTGATTGGCTTGGCCAGCCATAATGCCTAATGAATAATGACCGCGCCCGCACAGTTATGGCACTCGAAAAAGGGCGGGATTTGTTTAAGCGAATCAGCGACCCCATGGTGTCAAAATTAGAAGGAGTCGAGCCTGCAGTCTTGACCTGGCTCACGCTGCCAACCGGTTTGGCTGCTGCTTGGTGTATGATGAGTGCAACCACCGGCCTTTCAGGGGCTATCACATTTGTTGCAGCAGCGGTTCTACTCGTATTAGCGATGGCATTGGACGGCTTAGATGGTAATCTGGCTCGAGCAACCGGCAAAGTAAGCCGCTGGGGGGATTATCTGGACCACACATTGGACCGGGTTCTCGATGTAGTGTGGGTTCTTGCATTAGGTTACAATCTCGTGTGGTTCGGCTATGTTGAATTGGCTTGGGCCGCGGCGATGATCACGATGTTTGGCTCATATCTTGGCACTCAAGCCCAAGCGGTCACAGGGTCGAGAAATTATGGTGGTTTCAGTCGAGCAGATCGAATGGTTTTGACTCTAATCGCTTTACTTAGCGCCGCTGTCATGGCGTGGTTCGATTTGACTTCTTTCGGAACATTCCAAGGTCTTGCAATAAACCCAATCTCGCTGATAGTCTTTATTTCGGGAATTGGTGGCGCATATACTTTCATCGTAAGATTCACCAAGGCGCGTCGTGAGATTCAGCGATTGGATGCAGAAAACCCGCTGGAAAATTAATTATACCCGAAAAAACACCTATCATATCAGGATGGCCATTTTATCAGCGCCTCCGGCGGTACACTCATAACCAAGGGTACTAACCATAAGTCGATGACTCGCGATACGCTAGAAGGTGGACGACACACCACGACAGTTTTAGTCCTTGTTTTGCTCCTTCTATCATCGGTACCGATATTGCCTTCTGCAGCAGCAGATATTGGCACTCCAGCCGAATTACAAGCCCAGGATATTAGTGCGACTTTCGATATTTTAAGCGAATCCACAACCATCACTTGGCGCAATATCAACAACGATGGCGGTCAAAATCAATTATTCCGAGATCTATGGTTGACCACATACCAAGTTTTCCGCAATTCCGCTCCGATCACACCTGTAAATTTAGACCAATTAAGTCCATGGGCCACCATTATCGCTTGTGATAAAGTGGTCTTAGGCGGCGATTCATGGGATTGCGATGGTGATAATCACCCCGGCCATAGTGTGACCTATCAAGTGGGTGCAGGAACAAATGGGACCTATTATTACGCGGTGGTTACCGAGTTGGCAGATGGAAGTATTTCAGCACCTTTGGATCTCAATGCGAGTAGTTTATTTGAACCGGTTTATGAAATAACCACCCCTATTCGCTCGCCATATAATATCGATGCGAGTTTCAACCCTGCAACAAGTACGACCACCGTCACTTGGATCAACTATAATTCGCTTAATCCGATCTTGCCAGAAGTTGGCGATGACGCGATTCAAATTCACCTTTGGCGAACCGAACACCAAATCAATCGGGAGAATGGGCAGAATTTAATCGCCCAATATGTTCCGATTCAAACTCTAACACCTACAACGACAACGGCTGTTTTGAATATAGATTTTAATACAAATAGGGAGGTCTATTATTCGGTCACGTATCTATTGCCTAATTATACCGATATGGGCGAGGATTACGAAGATGCAAGATTCTTATCCAATAATGCAATGACGACCTCTGTCCTTGAGGACAATGTCCCACCCTCAGGGGTCGGCGGGGTAAACGCGGTTTTCGTTGAAGATATTTTAACAGGATCTGGAAATACAACGATCTCTTGGACCGACGTACCAGGAGAGACCGATGAAACCTATCAAATATATGTCTCAGGAGTCTACTTCAACAATACTGAAGATGTCCAGGCACAATTATTGGTTACAATCGGCGAAGATAAAGAAGAATATGTTTACCAAGTTCCGACCGGAACTCTTGGCGATGCGTTTTATTGTGTGGTAGTGTCCGATCAATTCGGGGCTTATTCAACCGAAATTCCACTAACGGCTTGTGCTTCAGAATACGAGGATGCATTCAATAATTGGGTAGCTGAACCGACCAATGTCTACGCTCAATTCCTCGGTGATGGAATCACACGAATTAGTTGGGTCGATCAATTAGGTGCTGAGGGCGAGCGGTACAATATCTGGCGCTCATCTTATCGCGTGAGCGGGATTGAATTTTCCGAAAACGAATCTTTAATTTGGGTAGGAAGTGTTCCAGACGGGGTCCAATCATTTGATCTAAACCTCAACGACCTAGATCTCTCAGGCGATGGTATTTTGGATTCTTCGTTCTACTTTGTCACTACTGAAGCAAGATATGGCCACCTAAATGGCACTCACCATTATACCGGTTTAGACAATAATTACTTTGGCCCAGTTTCTGAAGATACCCGGGCCCCATTAGCCCCGACAATCTCTGGTTTAAGCATGGTCGGCAGCTTGGAAAAAGCGGTGCTTATATGGGTAAACTCTGGATCTGAGTCCGGAGAGGTATACAATATTTACCGGCACTTCGGTGACCCGTTCGGGGATGCAAACTTCACCAGTTCTAATGCGACAGCAGCCGAAGGCTGGGAACACGTATCGATGGTTCAAGAAACCGAAATCGACCCACCTACCATCGTCCGTGAAATTCCAGTTCCGACCGATTCCGAGCGTGATGTTTGGTATGCGGTAGTAATCGCAGATTCTCATGGAAATGAAAACCTAGCGATTTACGAAGGCCTCAATGCAGCGGTTATTTATGAGGATACAAAAGCACCAACAATAACCTTTGAAATAAGAGATTCAGATGGCCTTACAGTTGATTCTACCGCTTTGACCAAAGGAGAATATTCGATTAGAGTCACCTCGAGCGAGAATTTGTTTTCGGACGCTATAATCAATATCAGTAGTTCGGATGAATCATCGTTTACTCAAGGGGCAGAGCAATTGATGACCAAGACTTCAGATAACCTAAACGACCCAACCAAAGGTCCAGATTATTACTTTCCAATCGAACTAAAATCTAGTACAAAAGCAGGTGATCTCAATATCACCATCAATATGACCGATATGGCTGGAAACCATGCATCGATATTAATCAACGATTATAGAATCGATGCAAACGCTCCGGTCATCACAATATTCTCACCATCTGGCGAAGGCGATGGTTCAAAATATCTCTACGGTAATAAAATATTGATTATCGCTGGAGCCGAAGATGATATCGGCATCACCTCGATGCAAACTCGATTCATTCGGAACTTTGGTAAAATTAATATGGTCAGCGAACCCTGGCGAAACGTCTCAGGGTTAACCATTGCAGAAAATGGCGATTGGACTATAGCGATGGAGTATAATTCGGGCAACTTCTTGGTCGGGATTCATGAGGTTCAGGTCAAAGCAACCGATTCAGCTGGTAATGAGCGCTCGAGCAAGGTAAGATTCATTGTCGATAATTGCCAACATCGTGAAGATGGTAAAACAATTTGTGATTACTCGGAACCGGTCCAAGACGACGCCGAACAACTTGAGGCGGTTTACAATTTGACCGACCCACCATTCATGGTTGCTTGGGTGACCGCAGGATTGGCATTCCTTGCTATCATCGTATCTTTGATGGTCATCGCGACCGCGATGAGCGGACCTAAGAAAAAGAAGGGTGGCGATGATGAGGATGAGGATGAGGAATGGATGAAGGAATTCATTGGCACTTCCCAAGATCCAGATATGGACAACATCACCAGCGGGGGCAAAGAAGAAAAACCTGAAGAATCCAAATCAATAGACTCTGAGGAAGATGATGAGGATGATCCATTTGCAGTCAATACTTTAGTTCAAAAGCGCCGTCGCAAGAAGTCTAAAACTGACGATGACGATGATGACGATGATGACGACGATGATGACGATGATGATGATGATGACGATGAGGATGAAAAACCCAAAAAGCGTAAATCTGCAAAACGTCGTGTGATCAAGCGCAAAAAGTGAGTTGAGCCAATAGATGAGCGAAACTATTAGCAAGCAAATTAGCGTACTGCAGGCGTTTAGCCCGCTGGAAACAAAACTCAATTGGATGCTTTTAGCAGTACCCATCGCAGCCTGGCTATCACTCAGTCATGGTGATCCTGCGATCGCGTTTATATTTTCCATGTTGGCGATAATGCCTCTGGCATTTCTGATGGGTCATGCAACAGAGGAGATATCGCTTCGAACCGGTGAAAACATTGGGGGCTTGCTCAATGCAACTTTTGGGAATGCGGTTGAGATAATCATCGCCGGGTTAGCGATTTACACCGCTGCGACCAATGCAGACAAAGCCGAGACGATGATTATCTTGGTTAAGGCCTCACTGATAGGCTCGATTCTAGGAAACCTTCTCTTGGTACTAGGGCTTTCACTTTTGTGGGGTGGGATCAAACATCGCACTCAAACCTTCAACAAAGAAGCACTCTCGATGAATGGATCGTTGTTGATGCTCGCGGTACTAGCCCTCATAATCCCTACTGCGGTAGATTCGGTTGGACTCAATTCTGACAGTATCGTCACACTTTCACGCTACGCTTCGATAATTTTGCTGGTAATGTATGGTTTGTCCTTGTTATTCCAATTGAAAACCCATGCTGATATTTTTGTTTCTGAAGGTTCAAGCGATGGTGACCATGAGCCAAATATGAATATAAAAAATGCTTGGATGTTGTTGATCA
>CAUZVL010000004.1:0-14120 GCA_963583355.1 Candidatus Thalassarchaeaceae archaeon | reverse complement strand
GAACTCTTCTCATCAGGTCAACCCGTGTTTGAGGATGAAGTGTTCGAACCCGTCTTCATTGATGATGAAGGAAGCCTCTCGGCACATTGTGAATTGGTCCCCGCTCCCAGACTTGAACTGGGGACAGCCTGATGTCTGCTGAGACGTTTTGGTTAAACCAACTACAGTCAGGTGCTCTACCAACTGAGCTAAGCGAGGTATGTGTTCGGACTTAACTCGCGTATATCAATTGTTTCAGTCGGCCATGTGGTTGAAACAAAGGGGTTGGGAAATCGGCTCGCGCCGCGCAATGTTAAGCATCATGGTTAATAGTGGAAAGAATGGCCTTGCTTTTTATTGGAGGAGTTAGGGATGGGACCCGAAGGAATGCGTGATTTGAGGCCTGGCGATTCGGCTTTGAATGACATGGTAGCAAATTTAGCCAAAGACGCGATTGGAAAAGGCGCTACTGCTCTACTCGATGATGAGATGGGCAGTTTTGGCGTTCCCAATCCGCGCATCTTGATCGTCGGTTGCGGTGGTAGTGGAAATAACACCCTAAACCGAATTACCCATCTTGGCGTTGAAGGCGCAATCACCGTCGCAATCAACACCGATAAACAGCATTTAGACCATACTCGTTCTTTGCAAAAGTTGCTGGTTGGCCGCCATATTACCCGCGGACTTGGAGCCGGAGGAAACCCTTCGACCGGCCGCCGCTGTGCTGAAGCCGGTCGCGATATGATCAAGCGTATCGTCACCGGTGCTGACTTGGTTTTCATCGCCAGCGGCTTAGGTGGAGGTTCAGGAACTGGAATTTGTCCGATAGTCGCTGAGGAAGCAAAAGCAGCTGGTGCTCTTGTGGTTGGAATCGTTACAACCCCATTCCATGTCGAACGGCGTCAGAGGATGCAAAGAGCTCTCGAAGGATTGGAGAGTTTGAGGCAAGTCGCTGATGCGGTATTGGTTTTGGACAATAATAGACTATTGCACTATGTTCCAAATTTGCCTCTGGATGAGGCTTTTTCGATAATGGACCAATTGGTCTCTGAGATCGTCAAAGGTATCGTCGAGACGATTACCCTCCCTTCGCTCATCAATCTCGATTTCGCAGATGTTCGAGCCATCATGGATGATGGCGGCGTGACCATGATGCTCTATGGCGAGAGCGACCGTGGGCCTGAAGAGGTCGTGAACGAAGCGCTTAATCATCCATTATTAGATGTCGATGTTACAGGAGCAACCGGAGTTTTAATCCACGTTACCGGAGGCCAATATATGACCTTGGAAGCGGCATCTCAAGTCGTTGATATGATGACTTCCAAAGTATCCGATGATGCAAATGTCATCTGGGGTGCTCGACAAGATCCTGGATTTGGTGATACCATCAAGGTCATGGCGATTATTACCGGGGTTGGTGGCGCAGAATTGAACCAACTAAGAGTTGAGCCAGATAAATTGGGTGAAGCCCTAAAACTATCTCGCAGTAAGGCTTCTAACAATAGTAATCTCGGTTTTCAACGCTTTGATTGAACCGGCCATTGATTCGCAAGGGTCAAATCCAACCGTCGTTGAGGATTACTCATGCGAGGCCACATATTATTCACCATCCTATTGGCGCTGATGATAATTACACCGGTCACAGGAAATACTTCTGTTAGTGCTGCAGAGGAAGAAGAACCGACCGATCAATGCGAAGTTGACCCTCTACAACCTTGTGAGAATCGAACCACTCTTTACATCTGGTCGACCGGCCAATCTAACCAATGGGCTCACTTCAATGAATCGGAGGAGAGCAATAGCCAAGGTAATCAACTTCAAAATGAGAAAGAAAATGGTTTGATCAATATCGATTACAGCTTCAATATGAAGCCGTCACTATTACCAAAGTTGAATATGACACCTGATGGCGAGGTTCGTTTCACCTTCAATATTTACCTTCAAGGAGATTGGACCAATGGCGATAATGATGGCCCTTGTCAAGCGGATTGTGACGAGTTAAACATTAGTCTCTTTTCTGGCGCAAAAGAAATTGTGCGCCAACATATCCCTGCGGTAACCTCCGGTTGGAATTCAATTATTTTCACTCATACCCTCGAAGAGAACGATTTATTTTGGGATAGTTCAATCGGCAATCCAACCATCGGAATCGAAATGAAGGTCAAAGGGGATTATCAAGAGTCTACACCTATCACCTTTACTGGTGAAATCGCTAACTTTTCAATGAAGTTATCGGGTGAACAATCTGCAAAGATTGAATTGCCTATCGACCCATCTACTTGGTCAGCTGAATTCCAAGCCGAAGAAGATTTGAATCCGCCGGTTGAGCAACCTGGATTCTTGGCTTTGATGAGCGTTGGTGCCTTGACCATGGCTGCGGTTTACATGCCGATGTCTCGAAAAAACTCACAAGACGAGTGAGATTGCATCGGCTGAAAATTCAGTCGAATTTTGATCACCGGTCAAGAGATTTTTTACCGAGCAAGAATTATTTTCAAGGTCATTCGGTCCAACGATAATTACATTGTGAAAGCCGTTTTTGCCGGCCCAGTCCAATGACTTCCCGATATTTTTTCCTCTGAGATCTAACTCGACATTATGACCTGAGTCTCGTAATTTTTTAACAACTGCAAAGGTTGAAATCGGATCTATTCTAAATGGTAGCATCAAGGTGCTAGGCTCTGGTGCTTCACCCGGGACTACCTCTTCTCTAGCTTCGGTTTTAGCCTGGGCTTCCAAGGCCAATAACACCCGGTCGAACCCTAAGCCAAAACCACACGATGGGTCGAGGTCTTCCAATCCGAATAGGTGGAGCAATCGGTAAGATCCACCTCCTAGAATTTGGCCTTCACCTCCAAGTTCATCAACATTAATTTCAAATACCATTCCAGTGTAATAGTCTAGGCCTCTAGCGACGCAAAGATTAACCTTGAGACTAGGTGGAGTCGGTGCTAATAAATCGAGTGAATCCAATAATGTGGAGAGTTGGTCTAAACAATCAAGTTCGACCCCCATGCGTTCTAAAATCTCTCGAGCTGGCCCGAGGGTTTCTTTGCCACCATCGAGTTCTGATAATGCCTTCAGTTGGGTGATATTTGTTGAATCGATTCCACTTGACTCGAATAATTGTTCCAAACCTTCCCAGTCGCCCTTGTCCAAGAATCTCATCGCGGTGGCGACCGGTGGTTCCGGCTCGCCTTCAGATGACAATCCGAGATTGACCAATACGTCGCGTAGAATTCCAACGTGGCCGATTCTGAGCTCCCAGCCATTGAGTCCACTCGCCTCAAGCATATCGAGAGCAAGTGCGATGACCTCTGCCTCGGCTAATGGCCCATGAGCACCGATGAGTTCGACCCCGTATTGGAAAAATTCTCTATAACGCCCTTTTTTGGATTCCTCATAGCGGAAACATTGGCCAAAATAAGAAAGGCGTAGCGGCTTGGATGCGCCGCGTAATTCTTCGCTTATCATTCTCATGACCGGCGCGGTCAATTCGGGACGCAAGGTTAGTTGACGTTGAGATTTGTCCTCAAAGGTGTATAATTGATTGATTACACCGGGGCCAGATTTAGCAGTAAATAATTCAAGGCTCTCAAAAATTGGGGTCTGAACCCGATTGAATCCATGGCCGATAGCCTTGGTTTCGAGCAAATTCTCAAGACATTGCCGGCGTCTCATCGTCGAGGGAACAAAGTCCCGGGTTCCACGTGGTCTTTGCACCATTCAGAGATTGCGGGAATCTTCAACCATTTCAGATGAACGGCTTGAATCGATTACTTGGTGGTTAATTCACCAGTCATCAGCCCAACCCGGTTCGACGGTTTTTTCCCGGTCGAGTCGGTCGAGGTCTGGTGCTTCAGGCACTTCGGTATTCGGCTCGGAAAGATTCTGGATCTTTTCGACTAATTCCCAATCCGGTTCATCGTTTCCTGTGATGACTTTTTCTGAGATTATCCGCTTTACCGGCTCGAGTGGTTCGTCTACGCCAAGAGTTTCCCAAGCGGACGAGGTTCTTTCTTGGTCGAGTGATTTACCCGCGGTTTGAATCTTATTTTGTGCGATTGTGGTCAATTTGTTTTGAACCACTTGTTCGGCTTCGATCTTTGCTTCAATTTGCGCCCACATCGCTTTTTCTTCAACATCCTCTTGTTGCTTTTGTAAATATTCAACCGTATCTTTAGAAGGTTTGTCGAACCATCTCCAAAACCATCTTGCGACCGGTATCAGAACGATAGCAGTCGCTAATCCAAGTCCGATATATTCGAATAGGCTAAATGCCATAATCAATTCCTCAAGCCGAATTATTTGCTAGATGTTCCCAGCCTTCTGGGTACGAACCCGCTTCACAAATCAAGTCATCATCAGCTCCGGGTAAGGTAGAGATGTCGACATCTGCGCCCTCAGGAATATTTCTAAACAATGGCCTCTCAACCAATTTCTTGTTAAGCAAAATAAATCCGGTAGCAACCACTCCCCAGAATAGGAAAATTATGGTTATGCCGTGTGGATTCGATGGGTCCCAAACATTTGGAGTATTCATAATCATATCTCCAAAATATGAAACTATCAAGATTGTAAACAAAACCGGGAATGCCAAATAGATGAGAATATCCCACCAGCGCCCGATCCAAATATCGTTATCTCCTGTATTGATAAAATCGTCTCTAAAGGCCGACACACCAACGCCGAGATAGCCTCTAAATCCAGGTGGTGCCTGGCCTGCTTCGACTTCATGGCGCCATTTTACATAGCCGTATTTCCAAATTGTAAAAGCGATAAATAATCCACTAAACATCAAACCATAGCCCCAAATATGGTCTTGAACTTCCAAAAATTGAGGGAATGCAGTTCCATCATCAGCAAAAGTAATCCACATTACCGCTGAAGGAAGTCCAAAAATGAAGATCGCCAGCGAGGTCAGTAAGACCGAACGGTCACGACTATAGCCGTGGTCGACGAAATTTCTCACACATAATTCGACGGTTGAAATCATACTCGTCAGAGCTGCGAACGATAAGGCCAAGAAGAATCCGCTCATCATTATCCACGCACCAAGATTTCCACCCGGCGCTTGAGCGAAAACCTCTGGTAATGCCAAGAAAGTTATCGCGCTCGAGCCGCCGGTAACGGTTGCTAATGGATCAGATTCAACTGCGAAAATCGCCGATAAAACCGCCAATCCGGCGATGATTGAAATCGAGTTATTCGCTAAGCCCATGGTAAATGCATTGAGGGTGGTATCCTCATCTTTGCGCATGTATACCGAGTATGTAATCGCCATACCCATACCTGCCGAACACGACCAAGCTGATTGCGAGAGTCCATTTATCCAAATGCTCGGTTCACCGAGCATCTCCCAATTGACTGTGAACATGAAGAGGAATCCATCGAGGCTACCGTCGGACCAGTCCATCCAAAGGGACAGGCCTAAGGACATGAAAAGAAGGACGAAAAGTGAAACCATCAAGATGACATTTACTTTTTCTATTGCTTTTGCTCCTTTCCAAATCGCAAGGAGAGTGATTGCAATAACAACAAATTGGTAGAATATTACGTCGGTTGCCGAGGTTAAGAATTCATTCCAAACCTGTTGGGTGTCCACTCCAGGTCCTGTGAGCCCATTGGTAAGACCAAGTTGAAAATATTTGATAGTCCACCCGGCTACAACCGCATAATAAAAACCGATCGCAGTTGAAATCCAAGCGGTCCAAAGACCCATCCAAGCAAATCTTTTTCCAGCGAAAATTCGAAATGTTCCAATGGTCCCAGTTCGGCTGCGCTTACCCAGAGCAAATTCTGCGATGACCAAGGGAATCGACCAAGCAAAGAGGAAAAAGAGCCAAGGGATGAGGAAAGTTCCTCCGCCATTCGCTCCGACCATTCGTGGGAATCGCCAGATATTACCGGTACCGACCGCGGCACCAATAGCAGCGAAAATTAAGCCTACACGGCCACTGAATTGATCACTCATCAAAAGACCTCCACATCGAGGTCCGCTTCTAGAATTTCATCTACTTTACCACTAGACGCCATCATCCGTAAACAAACGCCCAATCCACCCCAAACGAATCCGACAACGGTCATGAATAGAACGATCGAGCCAAATGCGCTGCCGAAAGGTGCTCGGTAAGTTACGGTTAATTCAAGATATTCGCCATTTCCGGGATAGGAAATCATCGAGGTTCCACCCAAGGTTGAGACCATGGCTTTGTAATGGAGGTCTCCGGTATCGGAATCTGAGAACGGAACCTCAGCACGGTAGGAAACTCCGACTCCGGTTGAATTTAATAAATTACAAGTCCCGCCTTCAACCAATTCGAATCCGGTTGAAGACCACTCGGTATTATACCACTCTCTCGGCCCATAATCAGATTGGGTTCGAGTTGGTTTTACCATTCGGTACATCACATGTGAAGCATCGGGATTAGTATTGAGAGCAAAGGCCGAATCGAGGCATATGTCGATTGGGATGTCGCCAGATTCGGGGATAATAACCCCGCTAGGTTCGACAAGATATTGTTGTGAAATTACATCTTCCATCTCTAAGTCTGCTCGCTCGCGTGGATTATCAGCAATCTTTGCCATGTAAAATGTCACACCGAGGTTTCGAACCGCAATATGGTCGATATCAATCTCGTTCTGGTGAAACGCAGTTCCGATTTCCATTGTATAACAATAGGAGCCATGTACCCCGTAATGCCAATCACAGAAATCACCCGAAGTAGGGTAG
Organism: Candidatus Thalassarchaeaceae archaeon; assembly: GCA_963583355.1. Classification (GTDB taxonomy): domain Archaea; phylum Thermoplasmatota; class Poseidoniia; order Poseidoniales; family Poseidoniaceae; genus MGIIa-K1. Next base: position 7,408 of record CAUZVL010000004.1, on the reverse strand, counting down.
AGATCGCTCGATTGCATATTTTCATAATCTGTCATCTCAGCCATTTGATCACCGTGGTAAACCAATTGGTCGTGGTCAGTACTTTGACAATTTGTGCAGTGTCCCCATGGATATAGGACCAATTCAGAATAGGAGTGGAAGGTTAAAGTGGCTTTGTAATCGGAAGCCCCATCACCATCATCATCGTTCATCTCGGTCATATCTTGGATAAACTTGGTTTCGGGTTCAGAGTTGCCACCAAGCCAATCCTCATCGACGATTCCATCACCGTCGTCGTCCTTTCCATCGACGTGATCCTCGTTGAGTTTACCATCTCCATCTTGGTCGACGGTATCGACTGGACCATTGTAAACATCGTTATTTTGGCCTGCGTAACACATTCCTGGGAATAAGGGACCGGTCGCACCGAGTGGCGCTCCCCACTCGAATTGGTAATTTCGATTCAGGTCAACCCCGTCGCATCCTTCATCGACATCTTCGTCGAGGTCAGGAATTGGAGTAACGCCGGTCACGGTATTATCTCGCAGGTTTTTCCTCCATCCACCAGAAGGACAGGATTCCCAAGCAGGAGCTGGACAAAATTCCTCGCGGTCGTAGATATTGCCATCGACATTGAGCATTGGAATCAGGTAGAATTCTCGTTGGTTAATCAAATTGGTGATTTCGACTTCGATGAAATCCTCATCGACCCCAAGGTCGCCGGGGTTACAGTTTTTGCCATCACCATTACTATCTTGTAAATCAACGGCTAAAGCCAAACAATCACCATCGTCATCGACGATGCCATCGCCATCAGCATCTCCCCAAGGATCCTCGTTGATCAAACCGTCACCATCATTATCGGTCGGCGGCATATCGTAATAGTAAGCCATGGTTTCCATGACCAATAATGGAGTCTCATAACTCATCCATTCACGAGCGTGATGATTGCCGACAATCATAATGTCAGGCCGGTCTGCATAATTGCCATTATCGCCATTGAATGGATTATAATCGCCACCTTGAACATCGCCAGTTACCTTGAGCCAAGGTGATGCATGGCCGTAATACCAGCCTTCGTAATCATCGATACTGGTATCTTGGCCACGGTCGTTAGTTCCGCCGTTCAAGCCTTCGTGGAATTCAAATATATTCGGATTTTCTTGGGCCAATACCATCATCCTGGTCTTCATCGATTCATAGGTATGGTATTCTTTGAATTGGACCTGTTCATTACCGCCCCAAGGGAATACATAATTCAGATAATCTTCAGACCAAGTCTCTTCTGGAGTCATCGACCCCTCCTCCACTTCAGCACTTGCCAAATTGGAAGCCATCGGTGCTAGAATAGAGATTAAAAATGGCAGGAGCAAGATTGCGAGCGAGCGCTTTTGGGATTGAATTCGCATGGCTACCATAGCCACCCGAGCAGTCATCCCCTCTTGAAGGCGTCGCGTTCTCGGCTTAGCCCCCGTAGGGGGCTGGAAAACGGGTAAGTATCGGGGAAAATGACAACAACACGAAGCCTGCCCGTTCGGTTTGATGGAACAAATCGTCACCGCAATTCCGAATTATGATTCTATGATTCTTGGCTTCAATCTTGGCAGCTTGGTAGGATTGGCTTTTGTCTTAGTCGTAATCTTGATCAGTAGAAAAGTAGCAGAGAAAATTCTTCCAAGGATTTTCAAAGCGATAGAAATGGGCAGCGAAGTTGCCTCAAAGGCTCTAAAAAGTTCAGGTAAAGCCCTCGGGATCGCTATTGGTTCCGGCATCGGCTTGATGCTATTGGGAGACCTCGATAACCAAGTCGTTATCATGCCGGGATTCATCGAAAGCTGGTTACCTAAACTGCTTGAGTTATCAATGGTAATCGCCTTGATCCTCACCGCGTTTAGATTTGTTGGCATAATTCACGCATTCGTGGTATGGCTAGATGATGATGGCGACCTCGATGGCAGCCAAAAAACCGTTGTTTCTGCGGCTGAAAGCGTGGTTAGATTCGTCGTTGTAATCTTCGGATCTGCCTTTGTTGCGGCCTCTTTAGGCTTCGATCTCTCAACTCTCATCGCTGGATTGGGGATTACTGGATTAGCGATTGCATTAGCCGCAAAAGACACATTGTCGAATATATTTGGCGCTACTACTGTTCTTCTTGACCGACCGTTCAAAATTGGAGATTGGGTTATTATCGACTCGGTCGAAGGTGAGATTATGGAGATTGGATTGAGAACTACCTTGATTCGAACCAGCCTCGATACCGTCGTCACAATGCCGAACGCAAACCTCACCAGCACTCCGGTCGAAAATTGGGGAAAACGCAGATTCCGTCGCTGGCAACCTGTCTTCAAATTAGACATTAATTCCGACCCAGATCATGTCGAAACATTTTGTGCTGGGATCATTTCAATGATTGAGAAGCACGATCTAACCATGAAGGAAGACTCGTCTTTCGCCCGGGTTTCTGCACTTGGCCCTGATGCTATCGATGTCGGCTGCAACATATATTGGGATATCACTAGTGGGACAGTCGAAAAGGAAGCAAGAGAAGGATTATTACTCGCAGTAATGAATCTTGCAAAGGATAACAAATTGGATTTCCATGATCCACGCAAGCGTCATAATTGACGCCAATCGGGCTCGAGCCATCGATGGCCAAGCCACGATGAAATCGAGATACCTAAAAAGATGAAAAATGGCATTTGCCAAGATTCAAACATTCCGGCAGAATGAATCCAATAGGTCATAATTGCACTAAACAACCCAAATGGGACCCCCATTCTCGCCAAGCGCATAATGCCTAAATCTGCTTGAATCCGGTCCACTTTGGCCAAATATACATCTACATCGTTATTGGTTTTACCGAATGCCTGGCATTGTGCATTTTCCATCACCATCACATCATATGCCATATGGGCTAGGCCACCAGTCGAAGTTCTCATGATTCGGTTGGTTCCAAAGGCCTTACTCCATTCATCCACTCTGTTTAGCTTCACCGCTTGTCGCAACATTGGTAAATGTTCGACATCGGTCAATAATTTTTCAGAAAGTGGGATTGGTGAAGGGCGGCTATTAACGATATTTATGCGCGGCATTCCCAAGGTATTTCGATGGTGAGGGGCTCGCCAAAGAGTCTTGGTCTTGAGTTTATCCTCAACCTTTTTCAAGCGTAAATTCCAATTTAGTTCATCGTTTGGAGTTGAAAACCCATTTGCTATTAACGACTTGTGCAATCCAATTAAATCAAATTCTTTTAGCTCTTTTTGAAAAACTAATACCAAATCTCCATCTCGATTTATTCCAGCAATCGGTAATGCCATGAATTCTTTAACGGCTTGGTTTAATTTCTTGTTTTGGACCAGACGGGATACATGATTACCGGTTGGAATCGGAATCACTTGGGCAACATAATCGCCGAGATTTAACCAAATCCCATATTCATCTTCTTCAATTAACTCCACCGAACCGACTTGAGGCCATCGACCCCAAAAATCGGATTGCTCTCCCCACCATTCGGGACTCAGGATGGCTTCATCCCAATGTAAGGATGAAGGCCCCCATCTTGTCGAAATTGATTTACCATCATATCCAGTCACAATACCGACCGGCCACCAAGGCGCATCCTCCATGTTTACTGCCCAACCGGACTTAGGGATTAACTCAAACGGTTGAAGTTGATAGCACGGCTTGAGGGGGAGACCATATGGGCATTAGCGACCGGATGGGTGATGTTCTAGGCCAAGCGGTCGAGGCAAAACTCCAACGCGCAGTCATGGAGCACCCGGTCAAGGTCAACCACCTCGCAATCATTATGGATGGTAATCGGAGATTCGCTTGGTCCAAAGCTCTAGAGACAAAAGTCGGCCACAGTCTAGGCAAGCAAAAGCTCGAGCAAGTGCTCGATTGGGTTCTCGATTTAAATATCCAATTCCTGACGGTTTACGCTCTGTCAACCGATAATTTGAACCGTGATTGCACCGAGTTGGACGGCTTGTTTAAATTATACGAAGAAGGGCTCAAAGACATTGCCGATGATCCTAGAATTCATGAAAATAAGGTAAATGTTCAGATCATTGGTCGCCGTGAATTATTACCCCAAAACGTCAACGATGCTATCGATTATGCGGAATCAAAAACCGCTGATTACAAGAATTTCACCTTTACCGTATGCTTGGCTTACGGCAGTAGAGAAGAGATGATTGGGGCGATAAAATCGATTGCTGAAGACCATAAAGCCGGCGGATTGGCGATCGAAGATATCGACGAAATAGCCGTGAGTAGCCGGCTTTATACCTCACAAATGCCAGACCCAGACTTGGTTATCAGAACCTCGGGCGAGGAGCGAATATCCAACTTCTTATTATGGCAAATGGCCTATTCCGAATTATATTTCACCGATGTATTTTGGCCGTCTTTCTCCAAAAAAGAATTGCTTAAAGCGATTCAAACCTATCAGGCTCGCAAGCGTAGATTCGGTGAATAAAATACCACAGATGATGCAGAGAATGCTCAATTATCTTGAAGTATTTTCAACAATTGTGATTGGGTTGATGGCCATTCTGGCAGATCTAAACTATCGGTTAAATGAAGACCTGCTAACCAATTTGCATAGACTTCCTCATCGCGATCTCGGGTAATGAATAGTGGAAAGCCATCCTCGGTCAAACGATCTAAAAACCCTCGAACCGCTTTGGTCACCAGTAGGGTTGGCACCCCTAAAATCACCGCTTCGCTCGCTAAGGTCACCGATTGAGTGATCACCCCATCCATGCTTGCAACCAGACTATCCAATTGCCATGGGTCGCCATCTACTTCATTTTCATCAGCATTATGAATTTCTAAACCAATCAACCATGAATCTGGAATTTTCAGGATTTCCTCAGCATCGTGAATTCCGTCTCCGATCAATTTCCTCAGTAATATTCGCGGTGGGTCGCTCACTTTTTTCGGCCTTAATTGTGGCCGTAAATGGACGTGACCATGCAAACCATCCAAGGAATGGAATCGGGCCTTTTTCCTCATCAATGGCTTTGCATATGCCTCGTTAAAATGGCTCGGAATAACAATATCCGTAGCTCTAACCAAGCGGTGGGCTTTGTGATTTACTTCGGTATCGGTGATGTAAATCCTCCGGGCATTTCGGGGTGCTGCTCGCAATTCCAAGGGAGCACCGACGCTGATAACTAGATCCACGTGCCTTAGCTCCCGGGTTGAAATCCTCATCCGATCATAAGCCTTTTTCCATTTTCCTTTGCCGATCGGACGAGGGACCCAAACGGTTTTTCGACGCGGTAAATGACCGTCAGCAAATTCAATCATCGACCTGACCTCGAAACGATCGCAAGCGATAATCACATCATCTGGAGAACTCATCTCGCGCATCATCGGCGCCAATAGCCGGGCGTGGGCTGGATGATCGATAACCCAGCCCGTCGCCATAACCCACCCCTGATTGGAGGGTCTATTTTGATGTGCTACCACCGATTGGCTTACCAATATGGAGAAACAACCAATCCAGATCGGGAGAGAAAAATTGTACGGTCCTTATAGCCCAGGAGTAAAATTTCACGGTATCATTTGGCTAAGTGGGCAGATCGCACCTGAAGCTGGTGCCGATACCGCAAGCCAAACCCAAGGAGCACTCGATAAAATAGATGGGTTGCTCATGGCGGCTGGTGTCGATAAGAATGCGGTTTGTTTCGCGCAAATTCTATTGGACGACATCGAAGATTTTGCTATGATGAACGAAGTATATGGCGCCTGGGTCGAAGGGATGGCAACCAAACCGGCAAGAGCTGCCTTTGAGGCTGGGGCTTTACCAGCAAAAGCCAAAGTCGAAATCGTAATCCAAGCCATCGACGCAAATTGTTGTGAATAACATGCCGGGCACACCCTATTTTGACCAGCCACCAAAGGGATTGTTGACTTGGCCAAAATTATTGGCTATCTCAATCCCGACCATCTCCGTGTTCAGCCTAGTGGCTTGGTCACAAGATCTTATGACAGAATGGTTGGTGTTCTTGGCACTAAGTTTAATCATCTTTGGCCTAATAAGAAATTAGCAGTTCTAAAGTAGCGTTCAAATCATGTAACCACTCCGACCAATCATGAGCGAGTGGCCAGAGCACTGTTTCAAAGCTTACGATATCCGCGGATTATCAGGCCAAGACCTCAGCGATGAATTCGCTTATCGCCTCGGCCGTGCCATGGCAACCTACCTCGAATGTGAGTCCTTTGCAGTCGGTAGAGACATTCGAGATTCAAGCCCGGGCTATGCCAAAAATCTCATCCAAGGATTATTGGATTCGGGGGTAAAAGTCCTCGATTTAGGCATCGTTTCAACCGGCTGCCTTTACCATGCTTGTTGGACTTTACCTGTTGATGGAGGAGTCATGGTCACTGCGTCTCACCTGCCTATGCCGAGCCATAACGGCTTCAAGATGTGCCGGGGAACACTCCCCCTCGCAGGCGAGGAGATCCAAGAATTAAAACAGGTTTTTTTAGCAGGAAATTTCAAGGATGGAAATGGTGAATATGTCGACCACCCTCACGAAGACTCCTATCTTGAAGCCATTGTAGGTTCGTGTGGAAAACTATCCCGCCCGGTCAAGGTTGCTATTGATTGTGGCAATGCAGTACCTGGACCAGCGATGGTTCGGTTGATGGATATGATCGGGGCTGAACATGTGGATTTGTATTGTGATTGGGATTCGAGTGAACCTAATCATGGAGCTGATCCTACCCGTGAATACAATATGCTAGATTTAGCCGAAGCAGTAGTTGCAAATAATTGTGAATTAGGCTTAGGGGTTGACGGGGATGGAGACCGCATCGGCGCGGTCGATGAAAATGGAGACTTCGTCTATCCAGATCGGTTGATAGCTTTAATCGCTGATGATGTCGTTGGCGATGAGGAAGGAAAAGACCTCCTAATCTATGATGTGAAATGCTCGATGAATGTAGAAAAAGCAATTTTAGCCGCTGGTGGAAAACCAATGATGGCTAAAACCGGCCATTCATTCATGAAAAGGCTGCTTGCAAAACATTCTAATTCCTTGATGGGCGGTGAGATGAGTGGCCATATTTTCATGGCTGACCGCGGCTGGTACGGATTTGATTGTTCATTGTATAACGCGGCAAGAATCCTGGAGTTATGGTCGCGACGCCAAGCAAATTTCAGCGAAGAATTAGCTCGACTAGCGCCAAATCTTCCAACCACGGGCGAGGTGAAAATCCCTTGTGCAGAACAGGATAAAATCGCCACAGTAGCAGCGATAACTACCGCATTTTCAGATCACAAATCTTCGACCATTGACGGCATAAGGGTTCGCTTTGAGAAAGATGGCCAACAAACCGGGTGGTATCTCGCAAGAAAATCAAATACTGAAGCAATTCTTGTGATGAGGGTTGAAGCCTATGACCAAGCGACTCT
>CAUZVL010000003.1:0-15547 GCA_963583355.1 Candidatus Thalassarchaeaceae archaeon | reverse complement strand
CAGAAATTTTCTTGCGACCGCTCACATGTTCTGCAACGCTGACCGAATCGCCAACTAGGCGATTTGAAAGTTTCAAAGGACCACCTGCAGGTAATTTTCTTTGTTCGCAATGGAAGAGATCTGGACCCAAGTCAATCCTTAAGGAAATTGCCTGCTGAACCGAATAAATATTTTTTGGCGGCCCGCCTTTTATGCTCGCAGCCTTCATTTTGACAACGAATCCGGCTTGTTCGAGCAATTTGAGGTGCTTCATCACAGCTTGTTGTGATACCCCTATCTGATCTGATAATTGCAGAGGATAATGAGGTTCTCTCACCAAACGCTCCAAAATAGCCCGCCGTGCTTTGTTTTGGAGCAAACTGAGGGCGGTATCAAGGTCGACCATGACTTCACAACCAGAGGTTAACTACCACAGGTTACCTATGAATGCGTCGCTTTTACACCTAAGCTTCGTCCCAACCTTTCCACAATTCATCCGTTGGCGGTTGCTCAGCAGTAAAATTTGATGCGGCATTGGTTGAACCACCGGGTTGTTTTTTAGCGATTTCTTGTTGACGAGTATCCTTATTTGCAAAAGGAGAAGGGATTTCAGGCTCAGCGCTAATTTCAGGAACTTTGCCCCGCATCAGATGATAGATTTGGTCGGTGGTCAGCATTTGCCCAGTTGGAACCTGGTGTTCACCATCGTTAACCATATTCATCGATTGGTCCATCTGGTGTTGAATCAATTGAACTTGTGTGGCTTTTCCTCGGTTAACCATTATTAAAATCCAACCAAAAGGTATCAATAAAAAACCAACACCACACAACGCAATACTTGCTATAAACCAAGTATTTGATAATAAAGCCATCACCGATTCATCGTCATGATTAAGGTGAATAATCACGCCATCACAATCTTCGCATTCGACAGATAAGTAATAGGTACCACCCTCTTCAACATTAAACGAAGCTATTTTTGAATAATCAGCATTAGACTCATAATTATGTTTACAGGTAGATGTGATTTCAGAATCGGTATCGATTGAAACCCCATCGCTTGGGATTAATTTTAGATCTATGCCCGATGCCGACCCTTCAACACTTGCAATCCAGCATCCAGCACTCAGTTTAACAACTTGATCGCCGCCATTTTCAACATGAAATTGAGCGGATTCACCCGGATCATAAAAAGAAAGAATCTCCTCCGATTGTGAAGCATATATTCCTAAACCGAGAATTGAAATGATTACGCCAAATATCAAGATTCTCTTTGGCCACCCAGATGCTGTTTCCGCTGAGTCCATATTAGCAAGGGGGAGGCCTCTCATCCTTCAACCAAACGGAATCAAATCAATCCCATTTCGCCAATTTTTTCCGGCAAATATGTATCGGTTACGAAATCAAGACCATATTTCGCCAAAGATTGTTGTTCAGCCTTTTGACCGATATCCAACATCATATTGATTTGGTCTTGCCACCAACCATCGGCAAAGCGAGGGTCGGTTAATTCGGCTTCAAGCGCTTCAATATCCTTTTTGGATAGTTCATCGGCCGGCAGATCATAAGCCAAAATATCGTCGGAAGTGATTCCTAGATAAGAAGCCGAAGGAGTAGCTAAATATTCGGAGATATGAGCGGTTTTAATCGCACCATAAGCGATTGAAGCAAATATCCTGAACGACCAAGGGTCACCATCGAGAAATACTACAACGGGTATGTCCCATTCTTCATTCATCCTCTTGATAATTCGCCTGGTCGACCTTGCAGGTTGGCCTTTGAGATGAATCAAGGCACAGTCGTATGCTTCATCAAAACCATTTTCGATCAAACGGTCGAACATTCCACCAGTTTCGATAGCCATCAAGAATTTCACATCGTGTTCAATCAGGTTGATTTTTTCGCGCTCGACATTATATGGGACACCGTAACCCGAATCACCAACGTCGTCCCGGGCATTTATTCGCATCCACTGGCCACGACGGTTCAATTCCTCTAGCGTGATATTTCCAATCATCCTCGAACCATCTTCTTCAGGTCTAAGTTTGAAATCTTCACGCAAGCAAGAGGTGACTACCTCTAGATCTTCAGCTAAATTATTAGAGTCGTTTTGAGATGAAAATTTGCCATACCCCCAACCTTCGGAGATATAATACATCTCCCTCAAGGTAGAAGATTTTCCGGCTTCAATCATTTCTTCAATGAATTCGACAACATGAAGGGCTCTGAGTAAATTTTTTGCAGAACGGAGATTTGTGGCATCTCTAGTCGAGCGCTTTTTCCCGTATTTGAACACCCCTAGTTTTTTGTCAAATCCGATATTGGTTTTTGTTCTAACCGGCAAGGTCATTGTTGGAGCGTCCCCTTTGACGATACGATCATACATCTCCGCTACTACGGCGTGCAATCTTTGTTTAGTCAATTCAGGATCATTTATTCTGGCCATCATTGTTCACCTCCAAATAAGGTGGCTTGACCGGGATTGCCATCGACGGTCGAAGGTGAATATCCATCAGCTTCATCCTCTTCCTCCGGTAAAGCCAACTCGCTGAGAGCAATTTCATCAGCTCTGATTTGAATCAACATTTTCTCATCTAATTTCGATGCACCAATCACATCTTGTGAACCTCTGAAAAAGACCTCGGTTTCGGTCCAATCCCCTTTTTCTAACCCATCGAGTGAATATTCTATGACAGTCCTTTCACCCGGGTTTAGGGTTTCGAGTTTCCAACCCCATATTCCCATTGCTTCCTTGCGCCCGCCGCGCTCGTTTCCAACGATTTCAGCCGCGGCTTTTTCAGGCCAATTAATCAAAATTGAGTAGGACCTCGCCCGTGATGTATAATTGAAAAGAGTAATTTTCACATCGGTTAATTTTGTTTCTTTATTCCATTGAGTGACTTCATTGCAAATTACCGCACTCATTATTTTTGTAATCGATCCGGCCAACTCAGGTACTGGGCGTTTGAGAATAGCCGCGGATTTCGCTGCAATCGCTGGTAAAATATCGTTGATTAATTCAAATTTTTCTCGAGTCTTAGCCATCTTCTTTTTCTTTTCTAAATGCTTACGAAGCCCCCGCCCCATCTCGAGCATCGCCTTTCGGGTTTCCTCGAAGACCTCCTCATTATCGGAGAGGGCCTCTTTTGCTTCACTAGTGAATTGAACATTTGTACTCGCTAGATGAACCAAGATTGCAGCGGGGCCTTTTGGCACCCCCCTTCCACCGGCTTGGTCGAGCCCATATTGGCGCCAATCAATACTTTCGATGGCTTTGGTTAGCAAACAACCACCTTGTTGATACATCAAAGGAACCCGGTTGGCGAACCTAAGGATTTCAATCGGTTTATCAGAACCCATTCCCTCACCAAAAATCAAACCGACTTCAACTTGAAAAGGATTACCATGACTGACGGTCGGCACCCTTGTCATCGTAGAGATGAATTTTGAATCAATTGTTTTTGAAAGGCCCTTTTTGATTAAAATTTCTTCAATTGGGGAAAGGCAATTTGTAGGTGGCGCTAATAATTTTACTGGCTTTCCATTATTGAGCCTTTCACCTTGAAAGGATTCTAATAGCGCTCTAATATGGTCGGGCTTTAATAAACGCGGTTTAGCGCCAACGTCTAATTCAGCAGCATCACACAATTCTTTAGCGGCCCTCATAGAAACCCCGGAAAAATTTTGTCGCAAAAACACAGTCATCCGAGATTCTGAAGAATCCTTACACATCCTTTGTAATTGACCTAACTCGATGCCATGGGGGTGGGGCTTGATCGAATCGACCTTTGTTGGTAATCTGTCACTAACTCTAGGCCAATAAAAAACCTCACCGTCTGGGTCGGTAAAAGTAATCGAAGCATGAGGGTTAACGATACTGGTCATTCGCAAATATTGGAATACCGATTGGCGCCCTCTCTGGTATTTACCTTTCATTCGGGCGGTTACCTGCAAGCCATGTTCGATAACCGAACCACTTTCATCTTCCCAAATAATTCGGTCTTGATTAGACTTTATCGCTTTATTCTTTCGCGTGTCTAAGCCAATGTCGACAATTGCTGCTGTGGACTCACTTGCAATTTTAGAAACCACATGGGTAGGTTTTCCTGTGGTTAATTGTGAATACATCACGACGCCGGTAATACCGATTCCTTGTTGGCCACGCGATTGGCGGATGGCATGGAATCTCGAACCAAATAAAAGCTGACCGAAAACTTTCTCGATGCTTTTCTGAGGAATCCCGGGGCCGTTATCTTGGCTTTTTAATTCCAAAATCTCCCTTTTTGAATCTACTTTTGTAATTTGGACTTTGATATCAGGGAGGATTCTTGCTTCTTCACAAGCATCGAGGGAATTATCCACCGCCTCTTTAACCGCAGTAATAATCGAGCGCTGCAAGGTATCAAACCCGAGGAAATGCTTATTTTTTTCAAAAAATTCAGAGATAGCAATTTGCTTTTGTCCCTTTGCCATTTTAGTTGCTATTTCCGACATTTCCCCTCAACTCTGCCAACAGGTTCTCCTCCGTCCAAATGACGCCGGGCCTGCTAACGAGGTAGGACCATCGCTTGAGGTTCTTGAATCATACCCGTGATTCTGATGATACAAGGCTGATATGAGCGAGTGTAATTTTTCTCAGATGGACAATAATCCAGCCGGTCAAGGCCAAGGAGGCAATAATCGCGACCCAATATGTCCAATCCCTCGAACCTTCAATCGCAGCACCAATACCGGCGGCTTGAGATCCCCACCAAGCATATAGCAAACCGGGGGCGATCATTCCAATGTTGCCACGGAGGTAATCTTTCCAACTTACATCGGTCACGCCATAACCGTAATTTAAAACCGCATAAGGTATAACTAAACTCATTCTAGTTAGGGCGACACAGCGAAAACCATCTTCGCCGACAGCTTGTTTTAATGCATTGATAGTTGGGTGATCTTTTAATTTTTCACTCATCCAACCATGAAGGAATTTCCTTGTGATATAAAAGGGCAAAATTGCCCCTAAACAAGCACCCGTGAACGCGATTGCCCAGCCGCCCCAAAACCCGAATAATACTCCGCTGATAAATTTGTGAAAACTTGCCGGTGCAATCAATAATGCCAGAAGTACATAGAGGCCCAAAAAGGCGAGAACTCCTATAATGCCATTTTCAGGAAACCAAGTCATTACAGATATCAGTGGTTTGAGTATTGTTTGGCTTGCTGCCACGGTAATTATGATTCCTGCGATAGTTCCAATTATCCCAAGCGTGGCTTTATTATTGAAAGCCATTTCAACATCTCACCCAAACAACCCTTGCTTCCAAGCGGTAATCTTTCCGGTAAATGCACTCGCTGCAACCGTTAAAGGACTGGCTAAATAGAGGCTTCCTGGCCCTGAACGGCCTTGAAAATTTCGATTGATTGCAGAGACGGTCACCTGATTTGAATCGACTGAAACACCAGGGCCAGCACCAATACAAGCACCACATCCTGGATTTATCACATTGACCCCAACCCGCTCAAATAAGTCATGCCAACCATTCGATATAGCCAAATCTTTTACCTGTCCACTTCCATATTGGATGTAAAATTTTACACTTTGATCAACGACTAAACCGGCAACTTCGGCTGCAGCGCATACCTCGGCATAATAGCCGATGTCATCCGCTTTTCCTGCAGTACAAGAGCCGCCATAAGCAATATCAATTTTTACATCACCAATATCTGAAATATTTGCACCATTGGTTGGATCCGACGGAATTCCCATATCCGGGTTTCCAGGGTCTGCAACCATTGGTACAATCGTGCTAAGATCAATATCGAATATACCACCATCATATATCGCTCCTTTATCAGGAGATACAGCCATTGTTTCCATTTTGGCCCGTTCGACACCCTGATGGGATTCCATCCAATCATATAATGCTGAATCGGCTTCACAAATCCCTGTTCTACCGCTACACTCGGTAGCCATATTACAAAGCGTAGCCCGTTCGTCTATCGATAGAGACACCAACCCCGGGCCGCCAAATTCTATTGAGCGATTGAGGGTTAATTCCTTTCTAGCGTGGTCTGCTAAAATTAATAACATCACATCTTTTGCAGTACATCCGCGATTTAATTGACCGATCAGATTGAATCTGATAGACTCTGGGACCTTAACAAAGGTAAATCCAGAATAGATCAAACTTGAATATTCAGTCGAACCAACCCCATAGGTTAGAGCATTAGATGCTCCACCCATACAAGTGTGTGAATCGGTAGCTTGGATGAAGTCACCGACTTCGATGAACTCCTCTCTAGCAACCTGATGGCATATACCGGGGGAAACACCCTCTTTAGCCGAATAATCCCTAACCCCGGTATGTTTTTGGAATTCGACCTGTAGGTCTCTTAGAGTTTGGACTTTAGACATATGTTTCACAAACTTTGGATTATGATGAGCATAGAGCAAATGATCTTCAAAAACTGCAAATTTATCAGGGTTCGGTAAAGTATAATCATTCCCGTATTCCTTTGCTAAAAAGGTGTGAACCTGAGCTGTGGTAAATTCATGACTATAGCCGCCCTGCACTTGGGCGATTACGGGATCGTGAGGTTTTACGCATTGGCCATCGGGTTGGCCAACCAAATTCCGTGCAATGATTTTTTCAGCCATCGTCATCGGCCCCTTTGGCGTAGTTAATTCTGGAAGGGCTAGAGCCCCCTTTTTCAATTGGGAAGCGAAATTAAATAATCCGCCATTTTCAATAATCAATTTGGTAATAGGGTCGTATCTAGAAGTAAATTCTCCCAAAGGTATCGATTCTCCTTGCTGCAACCGCTCCAGCATGGCGTGGTCTCCCATCAATTGGCCGAGATTGATGTTATTTCGTTCATGAATAGGTGCGAAAGAAGAAGCGATTACGATTCGAATACCAGACCATCTTTCACATTGAGCGGCGGTCTCTCTTGAAGACCCAGTACCCTTTCTTTGACCGGACACGATGATTTCAAAACCACCCTTGATCAAGGCCTCTTCACTAAAAACTCTGATTCCATTTAGCATCAGTCCAGCATAAGCATTTTTGGCAATTTCAGAAGGCTCGTGGTCGAAACAAACCCACGCAGGCGTCATCGCATCGGTATTGATGTCATCGAGTAAATCCTTAGTGGAAAGGTCTGACATTTTTAAATCGAGACCATCGTATAATTGCCTCTTGATCAACCCTAAGTCCTTGGTGAGAAATAAGACTCTTTTGCCCGGGCTCAAGCTGACGTTTTTAGGGGGCCAATTCTCAGTCATGCTTGGGTCCTCAACCCCATTGAGGAGCCGGGTGGGTATAACGGGTTCGGAAAACCCAACATGGCCACATTTGGCAATTAGATTGAATCACTCTTAGTTTTTTTACTAAATCTACCTAACCGGTGTACTGCGGGCTTATTGAAAAGTCAAACATATTAACCGTGTCGGCGAACGGTATAAATACCCCCTGTTTCAGGGGACGCTATATATTCCATAGAAGCCATAGGGCGAAGGAATTGATTGGAGGGATTGAAATGGACAATAATCAACATGTTGAAGATATAGTAAAATGCAGCGATTGCGGATCTCGAGCATTAACTCGAGACGAGACTCGCGGTGAGGTCGTCTGTGACGACTGCGGACTGGTTTTAGAGGACAATGTCATCGACCAAGGCGCAGAATGGCGAGTATTCTCGCCAGAACAAGGTGACCAACGAGCTCGAACTGGCGCACCGATGACGGTTATGCTCCACGACAAAGGATTGTCGACAGATATCGATTGGCAAAATAAAGACTATTCTGGAAAAACCATTAATTCCCGCTACCGTTCACAATTTTACCGTATGAGAAAGTGGCAGAAGCGTTCCCGTGTATCGAATGCTACCGAGAGAAATCTTGCAATGGCATTAGCGGAATTGGATCGGATGGCAAGCCGTCTTGAATTACCAAAATCGGTGCGTGAAGCAGCAGCTGTCAATTACAAGAAAGCAGTTGAAAAGCGTTTGATTCGCGGCCGTTCTATCGAAGGGGTTGCTGCAGCCTCCCTTTATGCGGCTTGCCGCCAATGTGGAGTGCCAAGAACACTTGACGAGATCGGACAAGCGAGTAGAACCGGGCGAAAAGAGATCGGTAGAACCTACCGCTTCATGGTTAGAGAATTAAAAATGAAGATCATGCCTACCGGGCCTGAAGATTATATCTCCCGATTCTGCTCTGGACTTGGATTGGATGCTGAGGTCGAAGCAAAGGCGCACGAACTCATCAAGGCAGCCCAAGAAAAAGAACTCACCAGCGGGCGTGGCCCAACCGGTATCGCAGCATCGATTATCTATATCGCAAGTGTTCTATGTGGTAAGCGTAGAACTCAGCGTGAAGTTGCCGAAGTTGCGGGCGTAACCGAGGTTACAATCCGAAACCGGTACAAAGAACTCATTTTAAATCTAAATATAGAGTTGGATATCTGAGGATTGAAAATGGATTCAGACCAGCGGGCGGCACCGCTCGCCGACCTCAAGGCGGCCGTTGAAATTCTCAGCGGTGTAAAACCCAAAAAAATGTTTGGTGCTAATGCATTTGCTCATAAAAATAAAGTGTTTTGCATGGTCGCCAAAACTGGAGAAATGGTTTTCAAATTTGAGAACCAAGAAGTATATGATAGAATGATCACGGACTTTAAAGCAAGTCCATGGAGTCCAACAAAAAAGTCTTTTGGGAAATGGATTAAATTACCAAAGTCTTTTTCTGGAAACCAAGATATTATCCTAGAATGGGCTGCGTTAGCCCATGGATCAATTTGAATTGCAGGTGAGTGAATGAAGAGTAGAAGCAAAGTATCCGACCAAGTAATGGAATCACTCGCAACCGCATTGGTCAAAGCGATGGAAAGAGGATGTATCGCATGGCCATTGCCTCAGCCCCCGGTTTTTGATGCAGATTTTCCACCGATTCATCCAAAGAACCAGGAGGATTTGCCTGAGACCGCTGTATCATTATTGAGGGCGGACAAGGGAATGTTCGACCGTCATTTGTCAATTGCTGTAGATCTGATTGTTCCTCATCGGATGAATCTAACCGATGATCCATTCGAGGTTCATGAAAGGTGGCTATTGCGTCGCCTAGATCAATTAACCGAACGCCTCTTATTTTCAATTGCAACAGAATGGTTAGCACTTGCCCTCGATACTTCCTGTCCGAATTCGGACCGGTGGTGGCTAGCAGTCACGCTTCTGAACGGACTGAGTGATAAGCCACACGGACAACCGGTTCACCAAGGATATCACCTAGTCGAATCGATTACATTGGGCGAAAGGCCAGGGACTTGGCATACTCAACCAGAGGTCACTAATGCCAATATGGATTGGAATCCTCACGGTATGACTCCAAGAACTACTTCGGTTACCGCACATGAAAAAGGAAGCGAAGCTGCGATTTGGTTGTTAACTCAACTCGAACAAGGGGACGAAAACCGGCGAATGCTATTGATTGAGTGGTGCAGATTATTACTTGAACGAAAAGAATTGATCCCTGCGCTTGGTATTGCTACAATTCTTAAGCGCAGATCTGCAGACCCTTCTGCCGAAATTGCGAGTAGAGTGGTTGGCTGTTTGGCAAAATTGATCGAGGGAGATAGAGAAAACGGCTTAGCATGCGTTGAAATTTTATCGAAGCGAACAGAACTCCTTGTTCGTCGAAATATGGCTGATGTTTTAACTCGCCTATTTCGCCGGATTGGCGAGGACGCAGTCGATTTACTCAACATAATGCTGGAGGATGAAGACGAGAGTGTCCTCGCAGCAGCTAGTGCAACGGTTGGAGATCTGCGATTTTTGGACGAAGCGGTTTGGGCAGATAAAATTCTTGATTTGTGCGACCATCCAAATAGAATAGTAAAGCGTAATTTGGTTTATACAATACGCGACTATCTTAGTGCTTACCCCGCCGATGAACGAAAGATTATTCCTAAACTTTGGGCAGAGGGCGATGAGGTTCTTATGACCAGACTGCGAGAATTGTTGATTAGGATGGAAGAGGTTGACCACGACCGCTTCGCTTCAACACTTATCGCATTGAAAGACCTAGACCTAGATAATTTATGGGCGCCGATGTTGATTAGAAGCGAAGAGCGAACCAAACAATGGAAAGCGTGGTTATATCAAAATAAAGACCAACCAAATGCCAGGGAACAAGCAACGGTTCACATTTCGGATAAAACCGAAATCGAGGCTCCCGATTTAGCAGACGCCCTCGACACATTAGAGGACATGGGATTCCTCGATTGACCACCACCATCATTTGCGTTGGCCACTGTGGCATCACCATGCGCGGCACTATTTTCTTGGCCTTTCTCATTCTGCTAAGCGGTTTTACAACTACTGCGGCCACACAATTTGGAAGTAGCCCAGTTTCAAAATTTACCAGCACCTTCGATGAAGAATCCGAGGAGACTACGGTTGCTATTCAAGTGGAAATTACAAATGAAGGTGACCTCCTCGATACGATTAAACAAGCAAAATGGATTTTAATACGAAATGGAGAAGTAATTCTAACAGACATCTCATTATGTACTATTGAAATGTTAAATTCAGAATGTTCTGGCCGCTGGACCAACTTAACGATTACGCCGCCAGCCGGCGTGAACGAGACCGCGACCTACGAATTGAATGGACAAATTTTTGCTGGCTCAGATTCAACATTTGAAACCACCCCACAAATTCTAGCGGTGGAGAATTTACAAGCCCAATATATTGATGATTACACAACACTTTCTTGGGATTATCCCCTAGGGACGCCAATGAATCACAGCCTTGCCATCTACCGTCATAGCGCGGCTGCAACCGGGCAAAATTGGGCATCATTGAGTAAAGAGATCGTACAATTAGGTTTGAGTGCCGGCTCGACGAGTTTCACAATTAATTATAGTGAAGAAAATGTTGAATCAATTTATTATTACACGGTAACTCTGGTTTATGCAACCTCAGAAGACACTCGATTTTTAGGCTCAAATACCCTGGCCGAACCCCTGGTTGAAGACAACGTCGCACCGTTATTTATCGGCGAATTGAGTGCAATATTCGATACGACTTCAGACACTACAACTCTTGATTGGGGTGAAGGGGTCGACGAAGCAGGATTGATGATCAACATATACCGCTCTTCGATGGAGATGGAGTTATTGGACGAATTGGATCAAATCGCAACGGTTGAGGCAAGCCATTCTAGCCACGAATTGATGATTACATTTGGGGAGCATCGGCAGTCTTGGTATGCCATCACCCTAGAAGATCCACTTGGAAACGAGGTTTTGATGTTGAGTGAAGCCTCTCCTTCGACCGGACCGGTAATCGAATCTACGATCGATTCAACAACCATTACAGATTTAGCAGCCGAGAGGTTACAAAACGGAGTAATCTCTCTAACCTGGTCAGATTCAACCGGAAGTTCAGATTCGATCGCAAGGGTTTGGCGTTCGGTCTCTGGGCCAATTATCAATTTAGTAGACGTTGAAGAATTACCTTCTACAACAGTTGGAGCGGTAACCTATACCCATCACCCGCTCGATTCGGTAGAATCAGCTTGGTATGCGATCACCATCGAAGGGGCATGGGGTTCACAACAAATCCCCTGGCACGACGAAACTCTTGTTTCTGGAATTAATTATCTTGCGGATTCGGTTGATGAAACCGAACCGGTTGTCGATGAAGTAGTGGCTAATTTTACTGTGAAAATACAGGCCGAAAACGGCCAAATTTGGAATATTAGCGATGGCTCAAAAAGAGTTTTAGGTACACTTGAACAAGGTGATATAGTTTGGATTTGGACAACTCCAGAAGTACATTCAATTACTTATGGCCAAGATAACCAAACACTAGGAGCGCCTATTGGCCAAAATGGATCCTTTGCTTTGAAAGTAGAACAAACAGAGAGCTATTGGATATTGGTTCAACAAGAAGATAGCGACATCTTTTTTGAAATGTCTTGGACCGTCAACGAAGTGGCAGAGCAACCTCAAGATGAAGATCCCGAACCAGAAACTCCAGTTAAAGGGCACGAACCGGCCCAAGATAGGACCATCACCGTTTACATTATTGGGACATTGATGATAATTCTATTCGGTTATTTAATCGTGATGATAAAGCAGCCAGAATACGCCGAAGAAGAGGAATGATCATTCTTCTTCAATCGATTTCAAAGGGCCTACCGAAACCATCCAAACATAGAATCCATTGGTGGAAATGAGCATACCTATCAACGATAGAACCAAGCCGGCCGGAACCGGGAAGAAATCATTTTTTCCGATAATATATGCAAGTAAGAGAATAGCCAAACCAATACTCATGACCTTTTTTGAGGATTTTACAGGGTCTTTCCAACGATCGATCGTTGGAACCAATCCTTCACCAAAAGTAATTCTAAACCATTCCAAATAGAGCAAACAAAGCCCAAGTAAACCAAGACCACCCGAGGTGAAAGTAGAATCATTCCACGGGCCAACCGGTGCAAAATCGGTAAATGTTGACGCGATCATTACGACACCGAGATATGTGCGCCATCCAATTTTTGCCCCCATAATCACCCCGACAGCCGATTTGCTTGAAAGCATAGAGGCTTCTGAACCGACCGATGGCAGTGGTTGAGGACGCGGTAATCGTCGCCGGAGGCATAGGGTCAAGAATGCTCCCAGCGAGCGCAGCAGTAGCAAAAGAGGCACTACCCTTAGTAGATATTCCCGCACTTACCCATCTTGCTAGGGAGGCGGTCAACGCTGGAGTAAAGCGAATTCATATCATCACCTCTCCACGCAAGGATTTTTCAAATTTAATCGGTGATAATTCATGGTTAATACCCAAGGCCAGAGGAATAGATCCAAAACTCCTTTCACCTTTCGATGAGGTCGAAGTTATGATTCATGTACAAGAGGTTCCAAGAGGGTTCGGCGACGCACTCTATTGTGCTCTCCATGCCATCAGCGGACCATTTTTAGTATTATTAGGTGATAATTTGTTGATGGACGAACATAGTAATTCACACGATTATTTAGCCTCAAATGCTAGTAAAACTTTGATAAAAGCATTTGATAGAACCGGTTTACCTTGCGTGGGATTATATTCCGTCGAAGACCCTGAAAATTATGGCGTCGTGACCATGGAGGGCGAAAAAATCCTTGATATAATAGAAAAACCAATTCGTGAAGACGCACCCTCAAATCTGGTTTTATGTGGGCGGTACCTATTCACAGCCGATACTGCAAGCCTATTGGAAAAATATGATTTTGAAAATTATGGAGAATTACAATCGATTGCGTTACAATCTCATTGGATGAATAATGATGGCTTGATCGGGGTTGAATTAGATGGCTATCAATGGTATGACTCCGGTGCGCCGATGCCTTGGTTAAAGAGCCAAATCGATCACGCTCTCAGGCGAAAAGACATGTCTAAAGAATTGCGAAAATGGTTGGATGAAAGACTTCAACGCTGACCAGGCTTCCAAAAAGAAAGGCCGAGCGGAACTTCGTCATTTGCAGCCCGAATTGCAAGATGGTCCGCCCGTTCGTTCCAGCGATGGCCCCGATGTGCCCTCACATGTTCCCAACTTATTTTTCGAAGTTCTAAAATCTCGGCCCAAAGCCCTTGAACATGTTTAACCAAGACTTTGTTAGCCTTGGTCTTCCAAGCCCCAGCAGTCTGATTTCCAGCATATTGGGAATCGGTTTTAATGATTATTTCTCCATCTCCTCCCTCAACCAATACCCACCTCAATGCTTGAGCTATCGCGGTTAATTCGGCGGTATTATTGGAACCGACTTCAGCCCCGATAAAATCATCCGAATCAGGACAGGTGATCACCCGCCCAGAAAATTCGTGAATAATTTCTCCATTTCCGCGACCCAAGTCATTCGAGCCAGCGATAATCACCACCCCCCAACCTGCAGGGGTTTCATCATCGACGTTCTGGTTGCCTAAGCAAGAACCGTCAACATAGACGTGCAACAAGATGTGTTCACTCGCCGATTTCAGATTTATAATCGGCCGGTGACATCAAGCCAGCGACCGATTCAGGATTATCTAAGCGCATTTTGACGATCCACCCTTTGCCATATGGGTCTTGGTTCATCAATTCTGGCTCATCTTCGAGGTCTTCATTGACCTCGACAATCTCTCCCGCTAGAGGGGAAAAAATCGGCGATGCAGACTTTACCGATTCGACGATAGCGATTTCACCCAAGTCAGGATGAGACCCTCCAGCTTCTGGTAATTCAATATAAACAATATCTGTCAAAGCATTTTGAGCGTGGTCGGTAATCCCTAAAACAACCATGTCTCCTTCAACTTTAACCCACTCATGCTCTTTGGTATAGTACAAACCATCTGGAATTTCACTCATAAAACAACCTCCTCGATACTGCTGCGGTAGCGGCCAAGACAATCAAACCTTTCTCATAATTGAGATTGACAATTTGGGCAAATTATCAAATAATTTTGGACTTTGTGGTTACATGCATGACAAGTTTTTGTGCTTGAATCTGAAACGATTACCGAACCAGTTGCTGAACCGGAAGGTACATTGATTGAGGGCGCTTAATAATTACAGCTTTAAATTTCTTTTTTCTGTTTAAACTTAAGACTATAACGATGGCAATAATACCTAAACAACGATACACGTTGAAAATATCGAAAGAGGTCACTCCTGTTCTAATTCATTTGAAAGCATCGTTTCTTCGAGATTAGCCCAAGCATTGGTTATCTGTAAATCCTTTTGCTGAAGAATTAAATCCGCTTCGACCCTTGAAACCATTTCTTTTCTCGACTCGTCTGGGAATAAATTTGACAACGCTCCGCCCTTTTCAAGTGAACTAGCCAAATAAACCGATAATATGGCTAGACCAGGGATTATCAAAGCCGGGCCAAAATCAGTCAAGGATAACATGCCAGACATCAAGCCCAAACCAGTTGCTAGAACCAAACCTAAGCCGGTGCCCAGAAGGATTCGCTTTGCAGAAGCAGCCGGGCTCATGACCTGCCGATTACCTCAAAGGGGATGAACCCAGCGCCTACCAATCAGTAGGTTTCTCGCATTAGTTTGTGAATCTTATACGGCAAGAGAGCTCGGTTAACCGGCGTAACCTCTAGGATTCTTGCATCGTCTCTACGACGAATATCTTGAAGGAGAGGGTGACGGCTTTTCTTGTGAAGAGCGAGTAGAGTTGGTTTGTCTTGTTCTAAAGCAGATCGAACAGCATTGACGAATTCTTCAGATTCGACCGCAAACTTACCGATTTCGTCGATTACGATTACCTCGGAGTAATCGCGCGCATGTTCAATTGCAGGAATAGCCACAGTTTCCAAAACTTCGGTATTTATTCCATATCCTAAAACCCGCAACCGGCTATCGATTGCTTTGTGGGCGATGACCCCTTCCTCGCCAGTAGTGATATTGATTACTTTGTAGCCGACCCGCTCAGAATTTTCGATAACCGGCTCAGTTCTCATTCCACCGATTATATCGGTGCCATAGCCGTCTCCACCTCTTGCAGTAATTTCACGGCGCCTTTCATCTTCTAACATTTCAAGGACC
>CAUZVL010000002.1:0-16536 GCA_963583355.1 Candidatus Thalassarchaeaceae archaeon | reverse complement strand
TGACTCGACCGGAGCGACTACTTTAGATGGTTCGTATACCGCATTCGGAATCGCATATGATGGAGAGATAGACGGTAAATCAACTACTGGAATCGAGGTTATAAATGCGATATCTCAAGTTGAGTGTATCGATAACCTCGGTGCTTGTAGCGATGATGATGGGGCCAAATCGGTACATCCAGTAACCGTGGATAAGGCATACCTCGTGGGTCAAGGCGACCCATGGTGGCAATTTTGGTGAAATCGCCAATACCTTATATTGATAGGATAGCGCTCGTCCAGTCGCTCTATGAGCGACTCGGATCCCTTCGATGCAAAACGTGAATTCGCCCTTGGCGGCCATTATTTCGCTCTTGATTCATTGGATTTAGCCGGTCTCGACACAACCGATCTTCCATATTCGATTCGGGTTCTTCTAGAAGGTGCGTTGCGAAATTGCGATGGTTTCTTGATTACTGAACAAGATGTTAGAAATCTCGCCGGGTGGAAGGCTGAAGATGAACGAGGAGAAATTCCGTTCAGGCCGTCGAGAGTTATCCTTCAAGATTTCACTGGCGTCCCTGCAGTAGTTGATTTGGCAGCATTGCGTGACGCTATGGTCGAGATGGGCGGTGATCCCAAAAAAGTCAATCCACAAGTCCCGGTCGACCTTGTTATCGACCACTCGGTTCAAGTTGACCATTCAGGTTCAAATACCGATGCTTTAGCTCTAAATCTCGACATTGAATATCATCGAAATATGGAGCGTTATACCTTCTTGAAATGGGGCCAACAATCCTTGGAAAACTTCCGTGTAATCCCTCCTTCAAGAGGTATTGTTCATCAGGTAAATCTTGAGTGGATAGCCAGTATTGCTCGACAAGAGAATGGCATTTGGATGCCCGATACATTGGTTGGGACCGACTCTCATACCACGATGATAAACGGTCTTGGAGTGCTCGGTTGGGGAGTAGGTGGAATTGAGGCTGAAGCGGTGATGCTTGGTCAGCCGATTTACATGCTCGCACCAGATGTGGTCGGATTCAGGTTGACCGGATCATTAAAGCCGGGGGTAACCGCAACCGATATGACTTTGAGAATTGTGGAAATTTTGCGTTCACGAGGAGTGGTTGGAAAATTCGTTGAATTTTTCGGTGCAGGAATGGCAGAATTATCATTGCCAGACCGCGCAACCATTGCAAATATGGCTCCCGAATATGGGGCGACCTGCGGATTTTTCCCAGTTGACGAAAAAACCCTCGATTATATGCGATTGACCGGGCGGGAAGACTCTGATATAGCCGGGATTGAAGCCTATTGTAAGGCTCAAGGGCTATGGTTTGACATAAGTGCGGCTGAGAAATCTTATACCGCAACTTTAGAATTGGATCTTACGACGGTCGAGCCGGCTTTGGCTGGACCAAAACGCCCTCAAGATCGGGTCGACCTCTCGCAGATGGCGAGCCATTTCTCAGACTCATTAACCAATGAAGTTGGTCACCAAGGACATGGATTATCCCAAGAAGATCTGGTTAATTCTGAGATTATCGATGGTGAGTACGACCTCAACCACGGTGATGTCGTCATCGCTGCAATCACCTCCTGTACCAATACTTCGAACCCAGGAGTTATGCTTGCAGCAGGTCTTTTGGCTCGTAATGCTAGAGCTCTTGGTTTGACCGTAAAACCGTGGGTCAAGACCTCCTTAGCGCCAGGTTCTAGAGTGGTTACCGAATATTATAAAGCAAATGGATTGGATGAGGATCTCAATGCACTTGGATTCAATAATGTCGGTTATGGCTGCACTACCTGTATCGGAAATTCAGGCCCTCTACCGGAAACCATCGAGGCTGCGATCGACGAGGCAGGATTGGTTGTGGGTTCTGTCATTTCAGGCAACCGGAATTTCGAAGGCCGAGTCCATCAAAAGGTCAAAGCCAGTTATTTGGCTAGCCCTCCTTTAGTTGTCGCATATGCACTTGCAGGCAGTCTAAATGTTGATTTGGCTACCGAGCCATTAGGCTTCGGACACGATGGAAATGCTGTGATGTTGAGCGATGTTTGGCCAACCGATGAGCAACTTTCTAAGGCCATGTCCGTGATAACTCCTCAGATGTTCCGTGAACGATATTCTACCGTCATGCAAGAAGAGCGTTGGGATTCTATTACGAGCGAAGTATCACCTCTCTATCAATGGCAAGCGGATTCTACCTACATCCGGTTACCGACCTTCTTTCAAGGATTATCGGCTCAACCAGATCCGATTACCCCAATATCTCAAGCAAAGGTTTTGCTCAAATTGGCTGATTCGGTAACTACTGATCATATATCTCCTGCTGGTGCTTTCCCAGCCGATGGCCCGGCTGGAAACTGGTTGGTTGAAAACGGGGTTCAACAAGGTGATTTCAATTCTTTTGGAAGTCGACGAGGCAACCATGAAGTCATGATGCGTGGCACTTTTGCTAATGTCCGGATTAGAAACCAGATGGCACCGGGTACCGAGGGTGGGTTTGCATTAAACCATGCCACCGGCGAAATTTGTTCTGTTTACGATGCTGCAATGGCTTATGATGGCCCAATGGTCGTTCTTGCCGGCGCTCAATATGGTACTGGAAGTAGCCGTGATTGGGCTGCAAAAGGCACCTATCTCTTGGGAATAAAAGCGGTTTTTGCAACCTCTTTCGAGCGGATTCACCGCTCGAATTTGGTCGGAATGGGCGTCCTTCCTCTAACCTTTAAACCAGGCCAAGACGCATCTAGTTTAGGGCTCGATGGGTCGGAATCTTTTGATATCCCAATCGGCGATGATGTCCACGCCCTCCAAGAACTAATCATCACTGCAACCAAGCCCGATGGTTCGGCATCAACCTTCCTCGCAGATGTGCGTTTGGACACGCCTGTCGAGGTAGAATATTATAGAAACGGCGGGATATTACACACGGTTTTGCGCAAACTTGTAAATTCGATTTGACCGATGGATTGAAGGGCCAAGGAAGAGGGGACAGTTTGATGCAAGAATTGAGCGGAATGGTCAGATATCGTTTCCGTCACGATGACGACGATGTCGATGTCTTGCTTGAAGGCGAAGCCGAATGGGTCAAAGACATCGTCGCTGAATTAGGGCTAATAAAAGTTGGCTGGATGATGCCGATGGCGACCGATTCGACCAGCATGGGGCCTTCGGGTCTCGGCTCAAGCACTCCTCGTTCATCTGGAAAACCAACGGATATGGGTCCGACTCCAGACCCTGGTAGAATCCCGGTGATTCGACGTCCTATCGGTGAGTTGAACCTCCCCGCAAAGTTACTCGAGGTTGGGTTAGAACACCCAATCAAGCCAGAAGTCAACGACTTGAGAGATTTATTGGCAGATGTCGAAGAGCCGTATCCGGCTCAAGGGCCGATGGTAATCGACCCGATGGGTGAGGCTTGGCTGCGTGAATTGATGAGAATAGTTGTCAGGTCTTATGGCGTGACTGCGATCACGACCGAAACTATCGCATTAGCGGCTAGCGATTACCTTAGCGATCGTGAAGACTTAGAATTGGAATTATTCCTTGAAGCATTGTTCCGTAGGGGCTTATTGGTCAAAATTCACGGCGGCGATGCAACCGGCTGGGGTCCCTCTCCGGCTTGGCTGGAATCCTCATTATGAGTGTCATTTGGCTTCAGATGTAGTCCTTGTTAAAACGATGTACTGCACACTATTTACTTAGATTATCATGACACGGTTCCCCAAAGGGGTTAAAGTGGTACGAGGAGTCGGCGTAAATGAGTGATGATGATGTTCTGGAAGAATGATAATGGTAACGGCCGCGCAAGAGCCTTCTTGCTGGTCGCTTTGATGCTCCTCTCTACGACTGCTGCAAATTTGGCTACAGCCTCTACTTCGCGTTCCTATACAACCGATACCGACCCTGTCGATATTGCTCTTGGAGATTTTGATTGCGATGGCGATATGGACATTGCAACTGCGAATGATCGCAGTACCAAGATTTCGATCTTATGGAATGAGAATGGCCAATTCCAACGCCGTTCAGATATTTGGACCTCAGCAAATACCAACCAAGATGCAGATTTTGAAGATCACTCAAATACTATGCAAGTCGAAGTCGGTGAATTTACCGGTGATAGCGCTGACGACATCGTCATCTATGCTCGAAACCGACCCTTTGCACGTGATGCATCCGGTGCAATCATCATCGATACACCCGGAAACGTAACCATAATCGAAAATGATGGCTGTTCGCTTGATACATTCACGATTGGAGAAAGATTCGATGTGGTTTACATGTGGGACTTAGCGGTCGCAGATCTTGACCAAGACGGCAATGACGACATCGTCACTTTAGAATTGCTTGCCGATGTCAAAAACCAAAGGGTAATGACGTACATGGGCCCGATTACTTCAACCACAACAGGACATCAAACCCTATTGGGCGATTCGACTCAAAATGCATACCGTGACCTTGAACTGGGAGACTGGGGCGAGTCTTCAGAAACCGATCTCACAGGCGGAAGTTGTGATGATATCGATATGTGGCTAGTAAGAGCCGAAGGTGTTGATTATCTAACAGGTGCTGCTACCAACCCCGGTAAATCCGACAACGTTACAGTTGTCGAATTCTCTTGTATGAATCCGACTCAAGGATTCCCCACTTCTTTAACTTGGAATGCAAACGGGGGCCCCGGATTCAACGTCCATGCCCTTGGACCAGAATTTGGCGGCTTTGATATAGGTGATATGAATGATAACGGAATCATCGACGTAGTCGCAATTAATGATGGCAATACCGAAAATGTAACCTATGCAACGATAAACGAAGCAAGCCATACATATGCACAATCAAAGACTGTTTACTTTGGCCCATATATCGCGTGGGAAGTAACCGTGACCGAATTGAATGGCGACGGCGAGGTCGATTTCGTTCACGCTGCTAAATTCAAGCAATCGAACTCAACCTCATCTACGGGAGATACTACTAGCCAATATTATCTCGGCGTTGCAACT
This sequence comes from Candidatus Thalassarchaeaceae archaeon, assembly GCA_963583355.1. Classification (GTDB taxonomy): domain Archaea; phylum Thermoplasmatota; class Poseidoniia; order Poseidoniales; family Poseidoniaceae; genus MGIIa-K1. Next base: position 11,547 of record CAUZVL010000002.1, on the reverse strand, counting down.
AGCGTCCAAGTAACGCTTTCCAATGGGAATGGTGGCCATATGAATCCACTCGAGTACTTTGGTGCAATGCGGCCTACTGCTGCAATAGTTGGACAGGTAATCGGCGGAGCAAATAGTGCTCCAGATATTATCGTAGGTCATGGCGCTTACGATTCCTTCACTTGGGATGACAACTTTGGCTGGGATGGTTCTTATGATCGAATCATTGTAATCGAAATGGATAATACCGACTTAGCGGTTTCTTCACTTGAAATTTCACCAACCGATGCCTATATTGGCGCACTTGGGGAAGGGACCAGGGATGTCAAAGTTACAGTAACCAACGCTGGAATGGATATTCTCAACGGTCAAGCAACATTAGATGTAGAGATTAAAGAAGTCGATGAAGCAGCATCTACAAACGTCACAGTTTATGCGATGGATTGGGATAATCCTGAGGATACCTCAGGCTGTGGAAGCGGTTGCACTTGGACCCAAGAGGCCTATTTCGGTTCTTCTCATTGGCATGAAGAGACCAACCATACCATAGGTCACACCAGTGGAAATAACGCTCCAGCTCAGAACGCAAATGCAAATAATCCGACCGACTTCATGTGGTCTGGAATCATGAAAGAAGATGCTAATGGGACTGTATGGTCAGGATATGAGGCTAATTGGGATGAAGGACTGGTCCTAAATGATATTGATCTGACCGGAGCAGACCGTGCATGGCTTGGAATTGAAATTTTCCGCCAGCTCGGATTTGCTGACCTATATACCCAAGATCAACAAGGTATTGTATTAGCCGAGGTTTGGGACGATATGGCAATGATCGAAGTATTCGATGAAGATGTGGGTTGGGTTACTATCAACTGCCCTACAACTGCTTATTTCGCCGGCCAATGTCCATCGGAATCAAGCCTTTGGGGCGGATATGATTACGATCGAGTTTCTAACATAAGAAATACAGGTTATGCAGAAAATATTTGGGAATATGGATTTGCAACCCCAGGAACTCAATATGGCTGGGACAATTTCACCGAAGATGGGGTCGACGCTCTCGGAGCATTTGATTTATCACAATTTACAGGTAAGACCGTCGATATTCGCTTTAGATTCAAATCTGGCTGGGAAGGGTCTGTGAGTGGAAATGAATCAACTTGGCAAGGCTTTGATGGATTCGCAATCGATAACATTACCATTTGGAAACAAAGCACTGCGTTCACCAGCAATGTTCAAAACCAACAATCCAATATCAACATGAATAACCTCGCACCAAATGAGGATTATGTGTCTTCGATTTCTGCAGATTTTGACAACGGAACAACTTACCGAATATCTGCAGTTCTAAATTACGGGGCAGATCAACAACCAGCAAACGATGATATTATCGCATATGTGACCGCATTCAATATATTTGACCCGTCGATTAAATCCATTGATAGTTTCAACCCTGGAGGTTTGTACCCTGTAGGATTATTCCCAATCGATGTCATCGTCGAACACTTAGGAAATACAAATGTATCCTTTGATGTTGAAGCATTGGTTTACAGTGCATTGCCAGCGAATATATTCTGTGGAGCATCTCTAGCAAACTGCACAGAGACCTTTGAAGGCGGATCAACAGGATTACGTTATGAGGATGATAATAATCCAAATGGCGGAATTATCGATGACTCCAATTGTCCTGAGGTCTTATTCGGTTCCAATTCATATTGGTACGGACATCCTTGTGATACTGCAAATAGCTTTGGCGATGTTTGGGAAAACGAAACCATGACACTTCCAAATATCGATTTAACCAACATGACCGGAGATTTCGTAGCATTAAATTTCGATTATTTCGCAGAAACTTGGTTTGAAATCAGGGCAAATGGCGATATTTACAATAATGCAGACAATGCAGCAATCACTGCAGATTGGAATAAGGATGGAACAGATTACTCTGGAGTGATCACAGGCGAATGGATCGATTATAACGAAGATGGGTTCTGTATAATCGATGAGAACAATAATGGCTTTATCGAAGAGAATGAGACCGACCTTGATTGGGGAGAAATAGACTATATCGGCGACTCGGGAAATATTAATGGTGGCGGTGGCAGTTATTCCACCTTCTTCAATAGCGACGGACTTGTTAAATCTCGAAGCATTGATTTGACTCACTTATATATATTGAACACAACCGATCCTGATGGAAATAATTGGGCTGGCGAATGTATTTCACTAGCAGGTTCAACCGTTGATATCAATTTCGAATTCCGTTCGAATGACGACGGCCATAATGGCCAGAGTGATGGGGTGCGAGGAATCGCTTTCGATAATTTATCTATCGAGGAATTCACTTTCACGTTAGATCATACATACAGTACCACAGTTATGGATTTAGATGCTGAAGAAAACCGTACCGTGACCGTTGATGATCATGATTTCGTTCCTGGAGTTTACAAAATTGAAGTCAGATCAATCTTCGATAATACCACTCAAGGGACTAACTGGGAAGGACATGATGAGATTTCGACCAATAATAATCTTGCCCGAGTGATTTTCTCGGTTCAGAGCGTATCCCTCGAGCTGGGTGCGCCCGACCAATTATCTTGTCTCGACGATGTAGTATTGGATTGTGTCTTACCTATTGACGGCGCATTGGCCCACGATTGGGCTATTGCTGCGACAAATGGTGTTCTTCAAGGAAACTATACATTCCATATGAGCGTGGTAGATTTGGCCGATGGTATTCAAGTTCATACAACTACAGCTGGTTCAAGCCAGATAATTAGCCCTCACCAAAGAGTCTCGATTTCCTTCCCGCCTTGGAATGATTGGCAATCTGGTCACGATTACAATATCAGCTATTATGCAACTCTCTCTGATGGCAGTATATCTGGAAATGTCCGATACTTCCACGCTGCGTTCGAAGATTCCATCGACGTTGCAATTCTATCTGGTGATACGACCAGAACCGCAACCATCAAGGAAGACTTGATATTATTAGGTATGACCTATACTCAATATGATATCAACGATTGGGATGACTATCTCGACCTTGGTTGGTTAACACATTACGATAAGGTTCTGATGCCTCTTCAAGATATCAATACCGCTAAGCCCTCCGATGCTGGTGGAAAGGGGTATTATGAAAAGATTGGATTGACCTCTAACCAGGATGCATTGAAAAACTTCATGTCTTCTGGTGGAACCTTACAAGTACACCTAGGCGATGCAACCGATTATTATGAGCATTCGTCCTCGACTGGGGAGAGTTTACTTCCTTTCGATATGGATATCCAACCTGATGATAACCTGACTTACAATGTAATGGATTTGGCAGACCCTTACCACCCGATTATGAATGATGTAGATGAACATGCATTCCAAGGATTCGATCAAGAAGGGGTAGTTACCGAAGCGGTAATCAATACCAAGAGTGTATCTGCAACCTCAGTCCCAAGAGCATGTAATGGTTATTCTGAAGAAGGGGGCTCATTCCAGCGAATCATCCAATCTAAAGCAGATGCTCGCGACACTATTCTCGGCATCTGTAGCTATGTTGATGGCGGAATGATCGTCACAACAATCGATGTAGCAGCAGTTTCAGAACGCGCCGATAGTACCACATTCCCTCTACTTGGGAATATGCTATCTTACCAGGTCAGTCCTTATCCACAAGGATTCGGCACCCTCGGCAATCAATTGGATTTGACAATAAATGGTGAAGTCCCGATCTTTGATCCATCGACTGGAGGCTATGCTTATCATTATATGAAGAGTAATTCTCAGGTAACCTTTGGCTATACTACAGCAACATCTGAAACCCTATTATCTGATTGGGTGATGAGTGGCCCGACCGACTGGGCAGGTAACTCGATGGCAACAGGTTCGGATCATGTTGAAGATATGAGTCCAACATCTACTTTCTGTAAGGTTGACCTCTCATCTGCAACCGGTTGTTTACAAGGAGCAACCTGGGAAATCACTCTATACTTGCACGATTCTGAAGGCCATGGTAGATATATTTCTGTAACAGTCATGACCGATGATGTCGGTGCGGACGAACACAAACCTACCGCCGAAGCAGTAATCGATATGCGTGCAGAATACGAAGACCAAATCGAGACTCAAGAGCCGCAATCGGTCTCGGGTATCGATTGGCCAAAAAATCGAATACAACTAGGTGTAAACGGTGAGGTCACCATCCACTTTGATGCATCTGATTCAAATGACTTAGACGCATTGGAAGGTAATGGAATCAATTCTTACGAATGGACCGTTCTATTCGACAAGCCATATGATGATGATGCGTACAAGCCTGAAGGTCATGGATACACTTTACCAGCATCATCTGAAGGTGAATGGGCCTACAATTTCCGCAACGTCACAGTTGACCCGAGCGGCCAGCACGAATCTGTTATCAGAATCGAGTTACAGGTTGTCGATAAAGCCGGAAAGATTTCCGAGAAATACAAGATGTATTTCTCGGTTGTTCCAGAAGGATTCGGCGATGTTGCACCTGAGGTCCAGATCGATCTCTCAAGCAATGGGTCCAAGGTTAGTACCGATACTATTACCATTTCCGGAAATGTTCTTTCCGGAGCTGAACAAGGAGATGTATTCATTGAAGTTGCATTGGAGGAAGATGTATTTTCTAAATCTGCAGCGGAGCGCTGGATACTTCAACAGGATAAAAACTGGGACCGAAGCGAGCCGCTTGGCGATGGCGATAGTTTTGAATTAACATTGAATATCGAAGGTTTGTTCAACAATGTGACTCATGGTCAAAGGATATATGTCATGATTTACGAAGGCGATAGCGACCACCGTTGGACCGTGATCAAGTGGATCGACATCAATTTGGATGCTTGTAAAGGATTGGTAGCACCAACAGAGGTCCTAGCTGCTGAACCTGATGCATATTGGATATGGGAAGATGATGCATGCAAATGGTCTGGCGAATATAAAATCCAATTTGATAATGATGGCAACCCTATCGTCACCGCACCGGAATCCAATTCCAATGGAGCAAATAGTGGCGGTGGAGATCTGTTGCTTTACGCAGGTGGAGGATTTGGTGTGATATTGATCATCATCTTATCTCTATTCTTCGTGATGAAGGGTGGATCTGAGGATGAATCAGACGCTTATCAACAGGATTTCAACGCTGCGGCTGCAGGTTATGCCGGAGTTGCAGAGATGGATCCAATGGAGCAATATGTCCAGCAATTGATCGCTCAAGGCTATCCCGAAGAAACGGCGAGGACTTATGCTGCCCAATATGCCGGTCATTTCCAGCAGCAATAGCGCTGAAGGATTAACCGATTGTGCTATGAAGTGCGCCTGACGGCCTCATTATCATGGACAAGGGTGCGAACTTTACCGTGGCCGACATCAACTTGGCTGACAAGGGTGGTTTATTGGTAGATTGGGCTCGCTCAAGAATGCCTGTATTAGCAGCATTGACCGCTCAAGCTAAACTGGATTTACCATTGGCTGGAATGAAGGTCACGGGCTGTTTGCACGTCACCAAAGAGACCGCCGTTCTGATAGAAACAATAGCAGCAGCAGGTGCTGAGATTTCTTGGTCGGGCTGTAATCCACTATCTACCCAAGACGAGGTTGCGGCTTGGCTTGCTCGTGAAGGATATGGGGTTCATGCTTGGCATGGACAATCGGTCGAGGATTTTTATTGGTGCATTGATAAATCCTTAGAATTGAATCCAACTTTAACTCTCGATGATGGAGCAGATTTGATTGTGAGGGTTCATGGGGATAAATCCGAATTCGCAGCAGGAGTTATCGGTGGGACCGAAGAAACGACTACCGGGGTTCATCGATTGCGTGCAATGGCAGCAGCAGGTGATCTCAATTATCCGGTAATTGCGGTGAACGACGCTATTACAAAATGGGATTTTGACAATGTTTACGGTACTGGACAATCGACCTTGGACGGTATCATTCGTGCTACTTCGGTTTTATTGGCTGGCAAGACCTTCGTCGTTGCAGGATATGGTCACTGTGGAAGTGGCTTAGCAATGAGGGCTAGGGGAATGGGTGCAAATGTAATCATTACCGAGATCGATCCATTGCCAGGACTGAGGGCGGTCATGGACGGGTTCAGAGTCATGAAGATGGACGAGGCTGCGCCATTGGGTGATATTTTCTGTACTGCGACAGGAATGAAGGACGTTTTGGTATCCCATCACTTCGAATGTATGAAAGAGGGAGCTATAATTTCAAATACTGGCCATTATGATTGTGAAATCAATATCGGACAACTCAAAGAAATGGCGGTTTCAGTTCGGACAATCCGGGCTGAAAATGACGAGTATACCATGGCTGACGGTCGCCGAATCTACTTATTGGCCGATGGACGTTTGGTCAATTTGGCTGCTGCTGAAGGCCATCCTTCCGAAGTTATGGATATGTCTTTTGCAAATCAATTCCTTTCGCTTTGTCGACTTGCAGCAGAGGGCAAAGAGATGGATGCTGCGGTATACGATATCACCCTCGAGCAAGATATGGGTTTGGCTTTAACCAAGTTGGAAACTCTTGGGTTTTCCATCGATGAATTGAGTGAAGAACAAATCGCCTACTCAACAGACTATACCGCTGGTACATGATAGCCACTCATTCTTCTTCGAATGGGGGGAGATTAGAATCCTCGACGAATTCTTCATCATCATCTTCGAACAGGTGAGAGGTGAAATCAGGTAAACTAATCGTCCAATTACGCGGTAATTTCTTTCCGGATTCGACGATTTTTTCATGGCGTTGTTGGAAGGATAACGGGTGATACCTTCCTAATAGGTGGCCATAGAGTTTCGACTCTCTAACCCGCTCGGAAATTACTAGTTTTCCCGAAGTAGATTCGACTTGGATCGCTCGCAATAAGTTGAATGCAGGTTTGTTGACTCGATGGTAGAGTTTTTTGGTAAACATCATTCCTACGATAACCGTCAACAGAATCAGAATACTCGTCAGGCAAAATCCGGTCCAACCTGGGCCAAATGCCGCTCTAGAAATGAAAACCTCAGTCATCAACATCGGAACGGTCGTCATCATGAATATCAGATTTTCCGAAACCGGTGGTTTATTGCAACGCAATTCGATTGAGGCCCAACCTGGGTGGTTGGCCTGCCATGGTTTGAAATGGGAATCAGGATCTTGGGTGACAGCTTTTTCCAGGGTTCCATGCAATTGCTGAATTCGTCCTAATTGGGAGTTTCCGATGTCTAAATTCTCTTCAAATAATGCACCCATACGGGCTCTTGCTTCGGTATATAATCCCATATGAGCAAGAATGGTCGTCTGTTCAACTAGGGGTACCGATTCCCCCGGTGCCATATCTCGGCAGTCTTGCCACCAATGCAATGCTTGTTCGTGCATTCCGAGATGGTCCACCATTAAGCGAGCACCACGAACCCAAGCATCGACTCTCGAACTATCCAGTTCGACCACCTTTCTACAAGCATTCAATGCTCTGGAAACCGCGGCAAGATCAGGACTTGACCTTAGTGAAGTCTCAAGATTGCTAACCATCCACCAAGCAGAGCAATGCTCTGGGTCGGTTTTTACCGCTAAACGAGCCGATTTTAGAGCCGATTCTAATTCGCCTTCTTGTTCGAAGTCGATCGCATCGAGGTAATGTTCCTCTGCACTCATCTATCTCTGCCTCCCCTGCCTCGGCCGTACTTTGCCGATTGCAAGGGTTTGGGGGGTCTCGATTTATGATGGCCCTTTTCTTTAGGCCCGCCTACTCTTTTTGAACGGCCGCAACTAAAGCAATCATTTCTCTTGGCAAAATTGGATTTTCCACAGTCAGGGCAATCCCAATCTCCTGCTCTTTTCTCGACTTCCCCTCTTCGGTCGCCCATACGCCTGTCTTCGCCTTGCCACTCTTTTGAGCTGCTTTGGCTGCTACTGCGCTTTGGTTGGGCGCACATATTACATTCGGTTCGGAATGAGAAATTTGAATTTTTACATTTTGGACACTCCCAGTCATTATCGCCGTGCTGATTAGAGTTTCGATTATCTCGACCTCTGTTATCATCCCGACCAGACCGGTCTTGGCCGCCTCTGCGGTCGTCGCGACCCCGTCGATCATCTCTGCCCCGTCGGTCATCTCCTCTGGAAGATCCGCCCCCATCACCTTTAGGTTGGCCGCACATATTGCATTCGGTTCGGAAAGCAAAGTTTGAGTTATTGCATTGTGGACAATCCCAATCATTATTGCCGCTTTGATTAGAGTTTTGATTATCTCGTCCTCTACGGTTATCATGGCCTCTTCGGTCATCACGACCCCTGTTGTCATCTCCTTGAGATGAGCCATTACTGTCGCCTTTTTGCAGGCCACACATATTGCATTCGGTTCGGAAAGCAAAATTCGAGTTATTGCATTGTGAACAATCCCAGTCATTATTCTGGAATTGGTCTCCACCTCTTGATTCACCTCTTCGGTTATCACTGCGATCGTCTCGGCCACGCCTGTCATCACGACCACCGCTGTCATCTCGACCTCTCCGGTCGTCACGGCCACCCCTGTCATCTCGACCTCTCCGGTCGTCACGGCGATCATCACGTTCGCGCTTTGGGCGAATTGTGATTTCAGCACCGACCAGGCCATTGGGCCTAGCTTTGCGATCCAGATGAGCGATATGGACCATTGAGTTGTCCAAATTGCCGATTACTCCATCGACTTTTCCGATGTATGTTTGGTTTAAATCAACCATAACAGACCCTAGTGCTGGACATGAGCCAGAATAACTGACCAGAAGTCCGCCTTCGTGGCTGACCCGCTCGACCGTACCTTTGAACATGCTCTGCCCTCAGCGTCTTACCTATCAGGGTGACGGTCGGTCCCTTCGAGTCAATATTGCTGCTCCGAGCAGCGAAATCAAGGTTGCAAGCATTCCAATAGCAGGTAAGCCGTCGCTTTTATTATCGGTAGGAGAGACTGTAACTCTGGGTTCTTCTTGGAATGGGTCGGGGATATTTACATCTATACTGACTATTGCTCCTACATCATCAGTTGCGCTTATTATCACATCGTATTGGGTCTTTCCTTGAGCAACACAATTTGCAATCGATAAGGTTACATCCCACGCCGCACCATTTTGGGTAAAACTTGTACTGGTGTCGCTACACATGGTAACACTTAGATCAACTTCACCGCCATCGGGGTCGATTGCGGTTCCAGAAAGGGAGAACGAATATTGGTCTGCCGACCAAGTAGCATGACTTCCATCGATTAGGATGTCGACGGTTACCGAAGGGGGAGTATTCGCTTTTTCTAATGCAAGATCCAACTCTACGTCCCAATCGAGCATCCCGTTAGAACTAGCCATGATATGAATTTTGAATTCGCCCGGAGATAAGCCAGATAAACTAACCGAGGTGCTTACGGTTGTTGAACCGAGTGATACCCCGCTTGAAAGGCCCTCTGAACTCGATTGAATCGCTGCGAGATCCACCGCTAGATTTTGAACCAACAATGTTGTACTAACCTCGACATCAACCGACTCGGAATAGGTTCCCGCAGTTGCAGAAAAAGTTGCAGGTTGGCCAAACCTCCAAGTTCTCGTAGCATTATTTACCGCCCCATATGGGTCGTTCAAGGAGCAGGTTGCAGTTCCCGAATCAGATTCACCGGCTGTTACCAAGAGGTCACCTTCACCCGACATTCTGCTCGACCAACCGTCTTCAGTAAAGTCACAATCCAAAGACCAACCGTCTTCATCGCTAGCCCAATCCTCAAGGATTGAGCCTTTGACTGCGACATTTTCCGCCATGGTGAACATTGGAATAATCGTATCATTTTCAGGCACATTTGCTCCCCAAACCGGGACGTCATTGGTCTGTGGTGCCATGGTGGTCATATCGACGAAGATATTTCTGATCAGAGGATAAAGAACGCGGTCATATGTGATGTCAATAGTGATTGCAACACTACCATCAGGCCGATGGTTTTGACTGACCATCCCAGGGTTTAGGTTCTCAACCCCGTCATCTTCTATGGTCCAAGCTGCCATGCGCAAACCATCTACCGCAGGCAGGATAATTGTGATCGATGCAGCAGTTACATTGGTCGCATTATATGCGATGGTAAAATTGCTAGCACCCGAATTTGCCAATTTGTTAAATCGGGCATTATGGGTCTCATCATCCTTTGTGAACATTGAGATTTCAAGGTTATTGGTTGCGCTAACAGGTACCTCCTTACAATCGGTACTCGCTAAACTATTTTGGCAATTTCGTTCATCAGGGTGATCTACAGGGACCATGTTAACCTCGTCTAGACCGATTCCTTCTTCGACGAATTCCATATCGTTCCAATCGACCGCTCCTCGATGAGGGATTCCTTCACGCAGCCCGACTCTGGTAAACATGTCGGCAATACATTTTGGCCCGATCTCTCGAACCGCTTCTCTTTCATCGGTCGAAAGCCAAGAATTATTGCCACTACCGTCAGGTAACCCATCGAATAACTGGTCTATATTTGCTCGAACAATTGCCGCTTTTGATTCGTTAACCCATGAATTAGCATCGATTTCTGCAGTTGCCCAATCCTGGTTGATATTTACATCGAAATAGGCAAAATTATAGTCGAATAGGTCTTCAAATGTATAACCGGTACAATCGACATCCGCTCCTTGCCTGCCTTCGGTTTGAGCTGAAGAAAGAGCCGATAACGAAACAGTGGCCATCAGGGTTGCAAGCAAAAGGGCAGAGAACCTACGCTTCATGGCCAAGCCTGAATCTAGGCTACACTTAGTAAGTTCCCATTCAAGGGTGCATAGATTCCATCTTTTTGCGAAATAATTCGATTGGCACTACCGACCATAAAGCCGCGGCAAAAAACGGTGCAATCGGGCTTATATGCCGTTCAAAGCCATCTAAATTCATCTCCAACAAGTGGTGGTACACCCCATTTGGTGAAAATAGGTCCATGATGGATTCAATCCGAATATACTCACTTGAATTGAGGTCGGTGACCGAAATATCCATCAAGCCGGCTACAACCGTTGTCATCACTAGCCAAAGTAGGGTAAAAGTCATCCAAACCCCTAAACCTACCGCAATCGAAGAACCCATATCTCTTGCATATGATGAGGCTAGTAATTGGATTGAGGTATACCAAATTAGCAATAAACCGGTCGAGACTGTATAAACCGAATATTCGTAAATCGAAGGAAATTCACCAAGTCGATATCTTATTATCATTATCGCGATTAAATTCAGCCCGGTAACTGGGATGATAATCGCCATACTATGGCCGATTACCATTGAATATGCTTGTTTGGAGCGAGAAATTGGTTGAGATAATTTTAATTCTAAAACTCCAGAAATGCGGTCCCTGCTAATTCCGTCGAACGAGATGAGGACCGCCCCTAAGGTCGCTGAAAAAATGATGAATGCAGTCGATGCATACATGACATCGTAAGCCGAATCAATCGTTAAACCGAAAGATAAATTGACCTTTGGATCTGATAATCCCCACGAGCTGAATAGGATGAACATCGCTAATAATGGCCAAATAACCATCATTCTACCAGCTTTGAGCCGGTCGCACAT
>CAUZVL010000001.1:0-17127 GCA_963583355.1 Candidatus Thalassarchaeaceae archaeon | reverse complement strand
TTAGCAGTAGGCCTGGCTCGTCTAGCAGGAATGACACCTGTGGTAATCGGGGCTGAAATGCTACAACCGGATGGTGACCTTGCACTTGGCCTAGATGATGCTAGAGTTTGGGCAAATGGGCACAGCATTCCTTTCCTTACCGGAGCCGAATTGATTTCAGCCCTAGGTCTCTAAGTGTTAAACCGATGTAGGCATAACAGGTGGAAGCGATATGACTCGAGTTATGGCAGTAGGTGTTTTCGACTTACTCCATGCGGGCCATCTCCATTATCTAGAGCAAGCAAAAGCCCTTGGAGACCATCTGACCGTGGTTGTGGCTCACGATGAAACCGTGCGCAAATCCAAACATGAGCCAGTTACCGGTCAAGATCTGCGTCAACGGATGGTCCAAGGCTTAAAACCGGTCGATCAAACAATAATTGGCAATCCACCCCAAGTACCCATTTTCGATATTTTGCCCCAGGTAAATCCTGACATTATCGCTTTGGGCTATGACCAAGAACACGCGGTCGATAAAATTCAATCAAAGCTTAATGATGCTGGCTTAGGTCAAATCAGAGTTTGTAGAGTTGAAGGCTTGAGTGATGATCTCGATGGTACCCGCAAAATTATCGCTCGGATTTTAGATCTAGCGGCCACAAGAAAGCGACTTGACAAGGAAGGGATATGATGTTCACCGGAATTGTAGCTGGAATGGGCCGAATCGAATATCTCGGAAGCGAAGAGGTGATCAGAATGGTCCTTGACTTCGGTATTGTAAGCACTAGCAGACTTGTCACCGGTGCCTCGGTTTCGGTCGAAGGTGTCTGCTTAACAGTCGTTGAGATAAACGGGTCTTTAGTATCTTTCGATCTAATTCCGGAAACACTCATTTCGACTACTTTGGGTGAAAAATCGGTTGGGAATTGGGTCAATCTCGAACGAGCATTAAAATTCGGCGATGAAATCGGAGGGCATCTCTTATCTGGCCATATAATGGGTACTGGAGAAATAATTCTCAAAGATGAAGGAGACGGTATGATCGATTTACTGATCGACTGTCCAGCCGATATGATGAATTTCATCCAAGAAAAAGGCTTCATCGCTATCGATGGAGTCTCCTTAACAGTTGGTTTTGTTGAACAGAGCGCATTCGCCCTCCACCTAATCCCAGAGACCTTGCGCCTAACCTCTCTAGGAGCAAAACATCTCGGCGATAATGTCAATATCGAAATTGATTCGATGACTCAAACTATTGTCAATACGGTCGAACGATTGATGGAGGAAAATTTATGAGCAATATTGCAATAATCTGTGCAAGTTTTCACAAAAAACAGATCGAAAGAATGCTGGCATACGCAACCGAACAAGCGACCGAAGAAGGATTGGCTGTCGAAAAAATTGTTTGGGTCCCTGGCGCTATGGAGGTCCCACTCGCATTAGACCGTTTGTTGGGGTCCGACGATATCGATGGCGTGGCCTGCTTAGGGATTATCGAAAAAGGACAAACACAGCACGGACTAGCGATGGGCCAAGCTGTGATTAAGACGATAATAGAACTCCAATTAGTTCATGAAAAACCAGTCGGTCTAGGCATAATCGGGCCAGGGGCAGAACCTCAACATCTCGATGATAGATTAGAGCCTCATGCAAGAGCGGCTGTTTCTGCGCTCAGATCGATGCTTTGAGCATCTCTCTCGCGTTTGAGTACCAAGGTCCAGCCGAGTATTAGTAGGCCTAGATTAGTAAACCAAATCCAAGGGTTTGACCATCTAATACCGTCGATCATAAAATCGCTGAATGGATGGAGGAAGGGTGTTGGGAAAAATCGTAGAGTATGGCTCGGAATATCAGCGATGATATGGGCGATCCAAGGTACGACCAAGATAAATGCCGTTTTTGAAGAATCGTCTTTTTTCCTCAATACATATAATGCGATAATAAAAATAATCAAAGGCATGATGAACGAATGGGTCCACTGATAAAGTTGCCAAGCGAGGGGATTAAGATCGCCAGTTACCGTACTATCGTCGATTTTGACTCGTTCCATTCCCTGTGACATCGAGATGATGCTTGCTGGAATGAAGACTAGCAAATCGGGAAGGACTCCCATTGGCCCCGCAATCTTCCAAGAGATTTTTTTCCGAGTTAGAAGTAGGCCCCAGAACCAATGAGAAATCACGTCCATATCTACCTCCAATACCTAATTTGCTTTCAAGTGTTTTAGACAATGTTCAAAGATGGCTCGCCCTTGGCTTAAGCCATGACCACTCAAGTTCGAAATGTCATTATCATCGGAAGTGGCCCGGCGGGCTATACTGCAGGCTTATACAATGCCAGAGCAATGCTTGACCCTTTGATGTTTGGCGGCTATATGTCCGGTGGACAATTGATGTTGACCAGCGACGTCGAAAATTTCCCAGGTTACCCCGAAGGAATCGGGGGACCGGAGATGATGATGCAATTGCGAGAACAAGCAGAACGCTTTGGATTAGAGGTTCAAGATCGTAATGTCGAGAAAATCGACGCATCCACTCGCCCGTTCAAAGTTTGGTCAGAAGGCGAAGAATTCCAAGCCCATGCCCTCATCATCTGCACCGGTGCAGAGGCGATCTGGCTCGGAGTAGAAGGCGAGGATGCTCAAAAAGGTCGAGGTATCTCAACTTGTGCTACTTGTGATGGTGCATTTTTCAAAGATCAAGAAATAATGGTTATTGGCGGCGGTGACTCGGCAATGGAAGAGGCAACTTTCCTAACTCGCTTCGCTACAAAGGTCACACTTATCCATCGTCGCGATGTGTTCAAAGCATCTAAAGTCATGTATGAGCGAGCGATAAATAATGAAAAGATCGAGTTCAAAACCTTCCGTTCGGTAACCGAGTGGCTCTCCGATGAGACCGGATTGACCGGTGCTATCCTCGAGGACCCACGCGATGGCTCAACCGAGAAACTCGATATTACCGGTGCGTTCATCGCCATCGGGCATAAGCCGATAACCGGATTTTTGGACGGTCAATTAGAGACCGATGAAGAAGGATATTTGATCCATAAAGAGCTCACTATGACCTCGGTTCCGGGGATCTTCGCTGCAGGTGATGTGGTCGATACCCGCTACAAGCAAGCGATTACAGCCGCAGGACTAGGTTGTCAAGCTGCAATGGATGCCGAGCGCTGGCTTGAAGACAACCACCGCTGAGGCCCTGATATCATGGTTGACCTTACCCGCCACTCTCGCCATATCCTTTTGCCCCAAGTCGGGGCCCAAGGACAGGATAAATTGAGCAAAGCGAAGGTGGTTTGTATTGGTGCAGGCGGTCTAGGTTCTCCAGTATTACAATATTTGGCCGCTGCAGGTATTGGTCAAATTACTATAATTGACAATGATGTGGTCGATCTCAGTAATCTACAGCGTCAAGTAATTCATCGGACTCAAGATGTAGGACTTGCAAAAGTGGAATCTGCAAAGCGGTTTATCAACAATTTAGATCCCACTATCGATGTGAGAATTCACAATCAAAGATTGGTTGAAAACAACGCAATATCTTTGATTGAAGGCCATGATGTTTTAATCGATGGTACCGATAATTTACCGACTCGTTATCTTATCGATGACACCTGTAAAAAAATCGGTATCCCATGGGTATATGGCTCGGTATATAGATTTGAGGGCCAAGCATCTGTATTCAATTTCAACCACGGCCCAATCTATCGTGATCTATTTCCAGTCCCGCCCCCACTCGAATTGATCCCTTCTTGTTCTGATGCCGGCGTGTTAGGAGTACTGCCTGGGATGATAGGCAGTATTCAAGCTAGTGAAGCAATCAAAATCATCCTTGGTATTGGCCAACCTCTGGTCGGTAGATTATTATTGATAGATGCGATGGACATGAAGATGAAAACCTTGTCATTCTCGGGTCCAAATGGCGACAAGGTTGAAAAATCAAATCCGGCCCGAGAGGAATCAATGTTCCACTCGATAACTGCAGAAGATGCAAAAACCAAAATGGATAATGGCTGGAAGCCATATTTTATCGATGTAAGAACTCTCATTGAGTATAATAAATATAGAATCTTATGCGTCGATGATATTTGTATGCATGAGGACATATTATCTGCGATCGGACGCATCCCAAAAGATCGAGATGTGTTGGTTCATTGTAAATCCGGGCAACGCTCACAGATTGCTATCCTATATCTCATTAAAGCGGGATATCTAGGTGATAGGTTATACAATTTAGACGGCGGTATCATCGCTTGGTCTGGTGTCGACCCAGAGGGTATAATCTACGGCTGAAAGCCACCATCGGTGGCTAAACCTCTAAGGGGATTAGCATACCCACGGCAATTGTGCCGAAAATCATTGTAGCCGACGAGAACGAAGGTCGGCGAAATTTACTCGCCGGGACCTTGGAACGTTCAGGCTACGAAGTAACCCGTGCAGGAACCCTACGCCAAGCCGAAGGTACCGCGTTGGCAACAATGCCAGAAATTGTCTTGATGGATGGAGAGTGGCAAAGCGGTGATGCGATAGATGCAGCTCAACGCCTAATGGGCGATCCTGAATTTGCATTCAAATGTCGGATTGTAATGTTGTCGCGCGATAATTCTCCGGATTATCTCGCCGGTGCCGCTCGAGCCGGGATTAGTGAAGTGATTTCAAAACCGGTAGACATGAATCATCTGATAAGCCAATTAGAGAAACATTCCAAAAAGCAATTCGTCGCTCCACCAGCCGATGTTAGTAATGCGACTGGAACCGGTGGTGGCGGTTCTTTTGATGTTGGGATGGTGATGGGTGATGGGTCTTGGGCCCTGCCGGTTCTCAAAGGATTGGTAAGTCCAGAAAAAATAAATGTAAATTTCATAAACGAAATCCTTCAACAATTAGGTGATGAAGGCATCACAGTAGATGCTGACATCGACCCTGGTTTGATGTCGAATGTATTACGGGTTGCTCTGAACAATTTAGTTACTGCCGCGGATGAGTCAAAAAAGGTAGATCTCGAATTACCAGGGAATAAAAAGGGTCCAACTCTAGGCTCTGGTAAGAGTTCAAAAATAAGCATGGAGGAAATCCTTCAAAACCAGGCCGATGATATCGCATTTGAAGTCGGAGAAACGATGGACCAAATACTCTCTGAAAAACCCGACTTCATTGCTATAGTAGAGGACGATAACAAGACTAGGATAGATCCGGCGGTGCTCGAATTCACCCGTTTGGTCAATGAGACCATCCACGAGTTGATGTGGGACTTGGGCCGGCCAGGAACTGTAACTGATTTGACCTTGCTCACCCGTATCGAAGATGGCGCAATGATGCTAGCAGATGTATTGGAATCTTTGCCCCAAAAGGAGGAAGAAGAATGAATGAATCAGGTAAAAAGTGGGCTTTTTGGGCACTCGCTGGTGCTTTCACGGTTAATTTCCTCGGGTATGCCTTCATAGTTCCATTATTGCCTTCTTGGAAAGCCCAGTTCCTATTATCGAATACACAAGTTACCGCGTTGGTATCTCTCTGGGCCGTACCTCTGTTCCTTTTAGGACCTCAAACCGGCCGCATCACCGACCGTTTTGGCCCTGGGAAAACGATTCTAACCTCCTTGGTTTTATTGACTATGTCCGCTCTTCTATATTTAGTCGCAACCGAGGATTTGGGCTATGATGGATTCATGGTCTTAGCTCTGGCTCGTCTGGTTCACGGGGCTTCAGGTGCTGCAATAATGACGGCCGGTTTTGCTGCTGCTAGTTCGATATGGCCGCAAAATTTTGGCGAAATGACTGGAAAATTGGTCGCATTTGCTACAATTGGAGGTTTGCTCGGACCAGTTGTCGGTGGGGTTACCTATGCATATGGGCCAAGTTTTGCATTCATCACCTTAGCTGGTTTAACCGCTGCCATGATACCGTTGATCTATGTGACTACCAAGGAATTGGGTGAAGGTAATCAACCTGCTCAAGGGTCTGTACCGCTCAAGGTATTCATTCAGAATCCCATTCTACTCAGGATTGGTTTATTGATCGTATTAGCGACTATGGCTACCGGTGCACTCGAAGCTGGAATACCGCTCTTTTTAGCAGAGAGCCTAAAATTAGGACCGGCTTGGATCGGCGGAGTTCTACTTGTCATGGTTTTAGCCCAAGGGATGGGCGGGTGGATTTGGGGAGCGAAAGTCGACCGCAAAGGCCCGGTTCGATATATGAAACTCGGCTGGACCGTAGTTACTATCGCGTTGATTGGAGCCGGATTAGTCGCTCATTATGTGAGTGACGTAGTCCTTGCAGCCTATTTTATTATGATAATATTGGGCGCTTTCCAATTCACGATTGCTGCTGCACAAATTCCTATGCTGCCAATGATCGACACTGCGACGACCAATGCCTATGGTGAAGGTAGTGCAGGCCTTGCCTTCGGTGCCTTTGGCACCGCTTGGGCAACAGGGACAATCATCGGTCCACTAATTATCGGGCCGATGTACGATGCCACAAATTCGTGGGGATTAACCATCGGAGTTTTAGCCATCCCGATGGTGTTTGGTCTTTTGCTCACTTTGAAAAATCAAGAGATGTTGACCGAGTGCTATAATGCTGAAATGGGCAAGCGCAGCGAATCAGAATGAACCGATTCGAGCGATGACTTGAAGCAAGCCGTCTCGTGGCACTAATGGGATGGGAGTGCTAATGGGTCAAGGTCAGTTACCGATTATCCGCGGCGCAGATTGGCGCCCTGCTTCTGAATTGGAATTCAAGACCCCGCTACCGGTCGAATTGGCTCATGGCGAATTGCTTAGATTCACCGCAGAGCGCCATGACGGCCATCTACAATTGGTTGGTGCGGTTTGGGATTTTGTGCTAAGTGATGAAACAAGTTTTGATGGCTCCCAGTGGCACGAATTTTCCAACCGTTTTTTAGATGCATTAAAGCAAGGTTTGACCGGTCGTGGCAAGGTGAAAGGTTTAGGTGAAGGAGACATTATTCCGCAAAGAGATGTAGAACTTCATTTGGATCGGCGAGGAAAGCGATTTCTCATCGATATATCTCTTTGTTTGAGACGATTAGCCCACTATATGTCGGTCACTCTTGAAATGAGAATTGAATGGCAAAGGATGATGGTGAGGACGAGAGAATTGGATGGCCAGATTAAGGATCTGTTCGAACAAGGTATGGTCACCCCAGACGGCTCGATGTTTGGAGGCAAAGGATTCCGCTCGACATGGCAAGAGGGCTGTGTTGCTGCTGCAACCGCTCTCAATCGATTTCCAGACAACAAAAAGGGCGAGCCTTATCATGGCGACTACGTCGCGGTTATGATTCGAGATATCGGCCTATGTTTGGCTATGGGTGACACTCCAAAGGATTTGATAACAGCCCAAATCGGCAAAGCCGATTCCATTATGGATGGTGGTCATACTGGCGCCGGCGGAAGAGACCTCCACGTCGGTTGTTTCCACCGCGGAATTTTACCACCGACTGCACCACTTCCGATAGCGACAGTTACGATGACAGGGATGGCATTAGCTGCGTGGAAACAGGGTATAGAACGATACCACTTAGCCTGTATCGGAGAAGGTTCATCTTCTTCTGGCGAATGGTGGGAGGCTCTCAATTTAGCCGCAACCCGCGGCTTGCCAATAGGTTTCATTCTGCAAAATAACCAGATTGCATTAGACACTCCCCCAATCAACCAATCAAATGTTGAGGTTTGGGCCGATAAAGCCGTTGCAATGGGCATGCCGGCCTGGACCATCGATGGTTCGGACCCTGCAGCTTGGCACGCCTCGGTTGCTACGGCGCGAGAATTCACCATGTCTGGAGCAGGTCCGACCTTGATTCATGTCGAGACTATGCGAGGTTGTGGCCATGCTCATCATCACGATGATCTATATTTGGGAGCGCAGTCAGGTACTCCAGCCGGATATGTCGACCGAGATTTGTTAGCATACTGGGAGGCCAAAGATCCGATTTTGACCCACCGAAGACTTCTACTCGGCTTGGGGATGAGCGAAGAAGAGTTAAGCGCTATGGAAAACGAAGAGGCAATATTGCTAGAGACCACGATGGCAGAGATAGAATCGATGGCTTGGCCTAAGCCAGAAACCGTAACTATCGGTATCACTTCTCTTCACAATGCAGACACTCATCAAGACCATTTAGATCGGCTCAATGGAGATGCGGTCCATGCTGAAACCTCTTCGCCTTTAGCAATAGGCGAGTATTCACTTACTTACGCTGAGTCAGGTGGTTGGACCTATTCTCGAGCCATCAAACAAGCAATGTCAGATATCGCCGATAAGTACGGTGAAGACACGATGTTTATCGGTCAAGATATGGAGGTTGCTGGCGCATTCGGTATGAATGTGCAACTCAAAGAAAAGCATCAAGACAAATTGGTCGATATGCCATTATGTGAAGCGGTCATAATCCATTCTGCTACCGGGGCCGCACTAGCAGGAATGCGTCCAATGGCAGAGATCCAATTCGGTGGTTTCGCCGCATTAGCACATAATGCGTTGGTCAATAACGCTGCCATGCTGCGTTGGCGCTGGGGCGCTGTCGTGCCGCTGACTATCCGAATACCACTGGGTGCTAGAACTCAAAGTGGCCCATTCCATGCAAATATGATCGAATCTTGGTACGCAAACGACCCTGGTTTAATCGTCCTCGCTCCAGGTACTCCTCAGGATGCGTACGACCTTTTGGTCGAAGCAGCGGCTCTTGATGACCCGGTAATATTCCTTGAACATATCGGCCTTTACGGTTTAAGAGGCGGGCTAACTGGCTGGGGTGACAATATCAGCCAAAAGGTGGACACCGACTCGGTCAATACTGCTTTGGATGCCGGAGAATCATATAAAATCGGTAAAGCCAAGGTTATCCGAGGTGGCGAGGATCTAACATTGGTCACATGGGGTGCAATGGTTCATATCGCCAAGAAAGCAGCTGACCAATTGGCTAACGAGGGGGTAGAAGTTGAAATAATCGATTTGCGTACCCTTATTCCATTCGATGCTAAAACCTGTGTCGAAAGTGTTTGTCGTACTGGCCGATTGGTAATTTTGCAAGAAGGTCAATGGTTTGGTGGATTAGGTCATTCAATCCAGAGCCGAATTCTCGAAGAAGCGTTTTACGCTCTGGAATCAGCACCTTTGGTAATCGGTGCCCTAGATACTCCTGTGCCGTTTTCACCACCGCTTGAAAAGCACACTATTCCAAGTGTTGATCATCTGATAAAGGCTCTACTTCTTGTTGCCAAGGAATGAGTGTAGCGAGCACAGCGCCTACGATTGGAGCAATGAAATATAGAATATAATTGCCACTATTTGTAAAGAGATTAGGGCCGATTGATCGAGCCGGATTCATGCTAGCCCCGGTCAAGCCGCCAAAGATGAACGCGAGGAGTCCAACCATCGTTCCTACACCTAGTGCCAAAGTGAAAAGCCTAGCTTCAATCTTAACCAGTACGATGATTGAACACATTAGAAGTAAAGTAATTGAAATCTCAACAAGCCAGGCGGTTGAATATGAAATTGTAATATTAGTTGCTCCATCTTTGATTATAGCAGCAGCCAAGATTCCGCCAAGAACTTGAGCGACGATATATCCAGTCAGGTTTTTCCAAGGTAAATCACCTTTAACTGCAAAAGCAGTCGATACTGCAGGATTGATATGGGCTCCAGAGATTGGTTGAAAAATCATGATTGCGATAAAGACTCCAATCCCGAAAGTTATGCTAACGGCAACAGAACTCCAACCAAGGGCTATCGAGCCACAACCGAGTAACACCATTAGAAAAGTTCCGGCGAATTCGGCTCCGTATCGCTTCCACATGATTATGTGGGCCATTTGACTTAGGAATCATCTTATCGGTCTCAATACTAGGAAACCATCAAGAAGGCTACCCTAGTCCCTCAAATCATGGAGCAGGTTGAAGAAGGTAAAGGCCTCACTGCTCTCCTTCATTGGAATGCGCTAATGATTACAGTTAGCCTTAGTCTTGCCTTAGCCGCGGTTCACCTCTTGACTAAATCATTGGATTACCAATCTCTTTTTGGTATGGTGGTTTTGATCGCCATCGCACTTGCCTTGCTCGTAACCTCTGCTGATTTTTTCATCGAGGGTGCAAAAAGTTTAGCCAGAAGAGCCGGAATCGCAGAAGTGATTATTGGCTTAACAATCGTTTCTATAGGTACCTCGTTACCAGAGATTCTGGTGACAGCTACCGCAGCAAAAAATTCGGTCGATGACCCTTCTTTGATGGATTTAGCCATCGGAAATATTTACGGTTCAGTATTGGTTCAAATTACATTAATTCTAGGGATTGTTGTTTTGTTTAAACCACTACATATCCGGCCCAATTGGCTGAGGAGAGACGGGTTACTCATGCTAGGAGCGGTCGTATTACTCTCGATTTTATTGCTTCAGGGCGGTGGCTTATCAAGGCTAGAAGGTGGGCTTTTAGTTTCATTATATATTGGCTATATCATTTGGCTTTTACGAAATAAGGATCGGATTAGGAATGATGAGTTAGAGCTGTCTGAGGGCATCCAACCGGTGGAGTATGGTTGGACAACTCTAGCATCTTTGATGATAGTTATAATTGGGCTTTCGATGGCGGTATATGCGGCATCTCATCTGGTTCTCAATGCATCAAAAATGGCTGTGATGCTCAATGTTCCCCATGCAATTGTAGGAACTGTCATCTCCGGGATTGGTACCTCATTACCTGAATTGACCGTAGCATTGATGGCGGCAAAAAAGAGCCAAGGTGTTGCGATTGGAACACTTATCGGCTCTAATATTACCGACCCCTTACTTTCGATAGGAATCGCTGCGATGATCAATCCGTTAACAATTTCTGCAAGTTCGTATAACCTTACAGCGTATCTGATTATCCCAGCGACATTACTCGGAATCAGCTTTTGCTTAGCAATGATGTGGACCGGCTTTGAATTCCAACGCTGGGAAGGTGGGGTTTTGGTCGCTTTTTACCTCTTCTTCCTTGTCTTATTAGAAATGCAACGTCGAGGATTACTCGCATTGTGATATCGCATCGCTTATGCGCCATGGCGGTGTGGGCGCATCATGGTCGACTTTCGGTTGGATGAAATGCAAGAGATGCTTCGTGAATTGGCACACGACTTCGCCCTCGAAGAGATTAGGCCACATGCTGAGCATTGGGATTTAAATTCGGAATATCCGCTCGATGCGATCACAGCAGCCAATGATTTAGGGCTGTTAAACCTCCATATATCAGAGGATTATGGCGGCCCAGGGCTTGGCTCTATAGAAGAAGTAATCGTTAGTGAGGAATTAGCATGGGGTGACCCTGGATTCGCAACTGCAGCTTATGCTACCTCGCTTGCTTGCGCACCTCTAATCACCGGTGCCACCGAATCTCAAAAAGACAAATATTTGCGAATGGTGGCCGAAGATGGCGCTTTAGCATCTTATGCGATAACCGAGCCGGGAGCAGGTTCTGATGTTGCTGCATGTAAGACTACGGCGGTGAAAGAGGGTGATGAGTACGTCATTAATGGATCAAAGATGTTCATCACTGGCGCTGGGTATGCCGATTGGTTCTTTGTACTGGCAAAAACCGACATTAACGCAGGTTATCAAGGCATGTCGGGTTTTATCGTCGATGCGAAAACACCGGGGTTGAGTTTAGGTAAAAAAGAATCGAATATGGGGCAACGATGCTCTGATACTAGGGCGATAACCTTTGAAGACATGCGGATTCCAGTAGAGAACTTGTGCGGAGGCTCTGAATCGGGCGGTTGGATGAATGCAATGAATGCGTTCGATATGAGTAGGCCAAACATTGCCTCGCATGCAACAGGCCTAGCAAGAGCGGCTTACGAGCACGCGTTACAATATTCCAATGAGCGTCATACCTTTGGTAAACCGCTCCACCGACACCAGGCAATCCAATTCATGCTCGCCGATATGAAAACAAAGATCGAAGCCTCACGGTTATTGACTTGGAAATCAGCGGCTGAACACGATGGGGAGATTAGGAATACGGAATCGGCAGCTCATGCCAAGAGATTCGCAGCAGATACGGCAATGGAGGTTTCTTGCGATGCTGTTCAAATTTATGGTGGCTACGGATACTCCGAAGAGTATCCGGTTGCTCGATTAATGCGTGGGGCGAAAGTGATGCAGATCTATGAGGGTTCAAGTCAAGTTCAAAGGATGATAATTGGGCGGGAAATCACCAAGGATCTGTGATTTCTTGTCTCGTAACACTCCAGCTGTCATTTTGGCCGCAGGCTCATCTTCGCGCCTCGGGCAACCGAAAGCATTGGTAAATTTCGGCGATGAAACACTTACTGCGAGAGCGTTACGCATGTTGCATAGAATGCAATGCGAACCGATTATAGTAGTTACAAGGCAAGAATTACTGATAGATGTAGTCTTGGAGGCTCAGAATTCAGCGGTGGTGGTAAACCCAAACCCAGAAGCTGGAAGAACCGGGTCCCTTCAGGTTGGATTGATGGCTTTAATCGGTGATAAGGGTCGAATTCCCAGACGGGTCTTGGTCGTTCCAGTCGATCGTTGCGGCTGGGAAGAAAAAACCATTGAGGTTCTATTGGAACAGGATGAAAACTGTTCCCCAAATCCTGCAGGGCATCCTCTTTTGCTATTTGATATCGAGGCCGTGTTAGCATCCGACCCCGCTCAGCCCTTGCGCGAAATCGTTGCGTTCAAAAAAATTGATGCGCCCGGGATTCATCTGAATATCGATCACCCAGCCGATTTGGAGTTGATTCGATGAGCGCTAATATTTTGAGTTGGGCTATAGATAAGTCTACTTCGGGTAAAAAGGTTGGAATTGCTTCAGTGATTACCACAAGTGGTTCAGTCCCAGGTAAGGCCGGTGCTCGACTCGCCCTGACCAAGGATGAGATCATCGGCACAGTTGGCGGTGCCGGCCTTGAGATGAAAGTGATCGAATCTCTGAGGGATTTGTTGGCCAATAGCAAACAGCCCTGTGGCAAAATTTTGACTTATGGATTGAATAAACGTGCTAAGGGCTATGAAGTCACGGCCCTCGACAGCCTCTGTGGCGGTCATGTGACCATCGCACTGGAGATCCTGATACCGATGCCGCATATTTTATTGATGGGTGGTGGACATTGTGCAAAAGCTATTGCGGCAGCGTGTGTACCGCTCGGTTGGAAGTTTTCTGTGCTCGATTCGAGGGCTGATTATTCGGTTCTCGAGGGTGCTGAAGAGTGTATCCATTCTTTGCCTGTAGATTTTTTTATGAATGAGGATTCGACCTCATTAAATCGATTTAGCGACATTTTGCTATTGGGGCATGATTGGGCAGAGGACGAAGAACGTCTTCATGGTCTGCTTTTTGCAGGTTATGAGGGGAGATTAGGTGTGATTGGGTCAAAGTCGAAATGGGGCGCTTATGTTAAGTCATCTTTAGAGGCGGGGATAAGTCAAGCGAAGTTGGATGAAGTGAACTGTCCGATTGGGTTGGATATTGGGGCAGAGTCGCCCGAAGAGATTGCGATAGCGACTTTGGCTGAGATTATGTCTAAATTCAAAACCTCTCTGTTGTGAGACCGGGTTAAAACCCTATATTCACCTAAAGATATCTTTTCGATAGTGACGCAATTCTTCAATCGATTCCAAAATGTCATCTAGGGCCCTATGAGCCTCTTTCTTGTGATATCGGACTACATCTGGAAACCATCGATTTGATAATTCTTTTATTGAAGAAACATCGATCATTCTGTAGTGCAATAGCTCTAAAATCTCTGGCATTTCCTTTGCCAAAAATGACCGGTCAGTATGGATAGAATTGCCACATAGCGGAGCAACACCCGGCTCTATATATTGGCACAAAAACTCACAAGTCTGTTTAATCGCATCACTCAACTCAACCCCTTCAGTCCGAATCCGGTCGACTAAACCGGACCCGAAGTGGTGTGTCCGATTCCAATCATCCATGCCTGCAATCAAATCCTCACTAACCTTGATCGCCAAATTTGGCCCGGTTGCAATTATATTCAGTTCCCCATCGGTCACAACAGTCGCAATCTCAATTATCGATTCGATTGCGATATTTAGTCCAGTCATTTCGAGGTCGATCCAAACCATCTCGCCTGCCATACCCCGTCGAATCTGCTCAAAGATTTGATGATGGCGGCTCTTTAGGCCTCTCAAACCGCTTCAGTCAAGTCAAAGAACATATTCGCATCGACCGGAGCGCCCCCTCATGGAAGAAGTTGTAGTCGTCAGCGCGGTTCGAACCGCAATCGGAAATCACGGTGGTTCATTGGCAACCATTCGGCCTGATGACTTGGCAGCAATCGTCATCAAAGAAGCGGTTAAAAGAGCAGGTATCGATGGAAGCGAGGTCGAAGAAGTCTTTTTTGGCTGCACAAACCAAGCAGGCGAGGACAACCGAAACATCGCTCGAATGGCCTCTCTCTTGGCCGGATTACCCACTTCGGTTGGCGGTGTAACCTTCAATCGACTTTGTGCTTCAGGTCTCACCGCAATCAATGCCGCGGCACGCGCAATTCGCTGCCACGAAGGCGACGTCTACGTCGTCGGAGGAGTAGAGAGTATGTCGAGAGCCCCCTATGTGATGGCAAAACAAGAACGAGCCTTTGCTTGGGGCGACCCTGTAGTGCATGACACAACGATTGGATGGCGCTTTTCAAACCCAAAACTCAAAGCTGAATACGGAAATCACGGAATGGGCTTAACCGCTGAGAATCTGCGTGAGCTCAAACAGGTCAACCATGACCAAACCTCAAGAGAGGAGCAGGACAGATTCGCGGTTCAGAGCAACCAGAGAGCGATTGCAGCGATCGATTCTGGCCGCTTTAATGATGAGATAATTCCGGTTGAAATACCACAACACCGCGCCGACCCTATAATTTTCGACACCGATGAAAGGCCGCGCCGAGATTCGAGCATGGAGACCTTGGCAAAACTGAAACCTGCGTTCAAATTAGACGGAAGCGTGACTGCTGCTAACTCGAGCGGAATCAATGATGGCGCAGCGGCCCTTGTCCTGATGAGTGCTTCAAAAGCAGCCGAATTAAACATCGAGCCGATGGCAACTTGGGTTGCTAGTGCAGCTGCTGGAGTCTTACCCGAAACGATGGGTTGGGGCCCGGTCCCAGCTACTCGAAAAGCCTTAGAAAGAGCAAAGATCCAAATTTCGGATATTGATTTGGTCGAACTCAATGAAGCCTTTGCAGTTCAAGCTCTAACCTGTGTTAACGCGCTTGGTTTAGATGAATCCATTGTTAATGTCAACGGCGGTGCCGTTGCTTTAGGTCACCCATTAGGTTGCTCAGGTGCTAGAATCACGGTCACTTTACTTCACGAGATGTTAAAGCGCTCACAAGGCCACAAAGGAATAATGACCGGTCTTGCAACCCTTTGTGTTGGAGTAGGCCAGGGTGAGGCCGCGATTTTCACTCGAGATTGCCGATGAGTGTTCTATCTCTCGTCATCGCCATTATCCACCATAAGCCAACACCTGCGAAGATGTGTTTTAGTGAATGTCCGCTGATGATGACCAATGTATCGAAGACGATTTCATCAGTAAATTCAAAGACTGTAGCAAGCCCAAACAATGCCAAGGATAGAAGGTAATCTTTGGCTCGGTCATAACTTTTATTTCCATATTTGAGTAGAATTAGGACCAAAAAGAAGACTTGAACTTTGAACAGAAAATAGAATCTCAAATCATCAAAGTATTGCCAAACCAACACGCTGGAGAAACCGATTATAATTAATGGGAAATGGATATTTCCGGCTAGGTTAGAATCGAATCGGTCGAAGATTATGAGAGAACAATAACACGCCATGATAATCACCATGCCTAATCTATCCCAAACAAGGGTTGAGTTATTCGGATCTAGATGGAACCATACCGAGCCAAAAAAGGTCAAGATCATGCCGAAGAACAAGCAATAGAGAATTGTTGGTTCGAAACTATCAGCCCATTGATACTTATTTTTCTGACGCTCGTGTACGAATGCGATACCAGCGATTCCAGGGAATACAATCGCAAGGTTTGACATAACATCTATCCCATTAGGTATTCCTAAAAACATCCTGTTATCAGCGAATTGATGGTAGTTTTGTTCTTGTTCGTACCGCCCATAATACAGGCCGGAGATACCAAGAGCAAGTAGGCTCAAAAAATAGAGCCTTGGGGTCCACTTTTTGTCCATTTAAACCCATGGGCGGTTCGATATGACATCAAGTTTTTCTAGGCCTGTCAGATCTTGACGAAATCAATTTTAATATTTCCATTCTGCAAAATTGAAACTATCGGTCTATAACCATCATGAGGGGTGGCTTTTAGATTAGCGATGATTCCTTGAAACATAGATGGGTGTAAAACAATGTCGTAATCGCTAGCAGTAATTTCTTTGACCTTAACAGGCTCTGGAATAGCCATCAGAGTTTCTTCTTTGTTCTCTTGAGTATCTTCTTCGATTTCTTGAGCATCTTCTTCGATCTCTTGAGCATCTTCTTCGATCTCTTGGGTATCCTCCTCTTTCACCCCTTCGGTTGGCGCCATGTAAATCACGTCTTCATTGATTGGTTCTAGGTCGAAAACAGTACTGGATTCGCCCATCCTTTGCATGTATAAAATTCCGAATCCAAATGCGATAATTCCCAATAACATCCACGTAACATAGGAGTAGAGTTCATCTTGGAAAGTGGTTGAGAGCATGAAGAGCGAGAAGATCACTCCAAAAGATCCGATGCCACGTCGCCAAGGTGTTTCGGTCTCATCTCTGAATCCTTGGATCGAGATTCCAGAAAGATATAGAGCCCACATCACCCACATCAGAGCATCGATTTCGAGTTCTCCAATCGCCCATGCTAAACCGATTAGGAAATAGCCGACTGCAAACATTCCAACCGTGTCAATCCAAGAATAATAATCGGATTCATCGTTCCAATCAAAGGTCTTCCAAGACCAAGCGAGTTCAGGTTTTGAGGCGATGATGGTCATCAGTAAACCGTATAATATCATCACGGTACCAACTACAGCATCTTGTGAAACCTCAGTTGAATCTAATTGGTCCATCATATTCCAAACCGCCATAGCGTGCAGAAGTGGCATTCCTAGCAAGGCTCGCTTATGACCATTG